>CALGGQ010000369.1 GCA_937915775.1 uncultured Clostridia bacterium
TGACGTTTTCCGGCAGCGTTTCTTTGAACTGCGCCAAATCGGGCATCTCGTTAATGCACGGTCCGCAGTAGGTCCCCCAGAAGTTCATCACCGTGATATCGTATGCCGCAAAATCAGCGGGGGAAAAGGTGCCGCCGTCCAGTGTGGCGGCGTGAAAGCTGCCGAGCGTGCCGTTAACCGTGCGGCTGTTTGTTGTTGCCTGCTGTGTGCTCTGTGCGGCTGCAGTGCTGTTTGTTTCATTTTGACTGCCTGCCGTGCATCCGGCAAGGATACCCGCTATAATGAATGCGGATAACAAAATAATGATAGTTCTTTTCATAATTATGCTCCGTTTCTTTCGTGCTGTTTTCATTATAACAAATGAAAGAACAGATAGCAATATGGAAGAAATGGCTGTTATATGATTCGAATTGACATTATGGTTCGTTTCTATTACAATAGAAACAGGAAAACGGTATATTAAATGATAGTTTTCAGAGGTGATGAGATGAAAAAAGCGGTTAGCATACTATCGGTAATCGTATTATTGGGAGGGATGATGATGCTTAGCTTATCCGGCTGCTTTGCAGCAAAGTATCACGTTGATTACGGCGGACAGAAGGATTCCTTTGTCGGCGCAAAGGATTCATACCGCGCCGGTGCTACGGTGAAGCTCTGCTATCCGGAGAAATATATCGGAACGGATACGGATTATTCCTTCGTGCTGGACGGCGAGAATGTGAATGCCGATTATCAGCAGGGAAAGGGCTTTATCATCAGGTTTACCATGCCCGACCACGATGTTACCTTCGGCGTCCGTTCCGTCAACAGTATGGTTTATGTGCCTGACAGTTCGGCTACCTTAACCTTTTCCTCGTTTGACGGCGGCGGGTATTCCTACAATGCCGTGATAGAGGATGAGAACATTGCCGATTATACGGTAAGGCGCGATTACGGCAACCAAAACCACGAGGAAATGGAAGGTGCGTCATATGATGTCATCTTCTCCTTTATCGGCTTATCGCCGGGCAAAACAACGCTGAAAATTGAAGCGCGCTCGCCGATTATCGAGCCGGAGGACTATACCTACGAACTGGTTGTGGATGATGACCTGAACGTTACTGTTACCGAAATTACGGAATAAGAAGCAAATGCGCTCGGTTCTGCCGAGCGCATTTGCATTTGTCTGTTAAGAAAAAAAGCACAATTTCGCGAATGTTGTCTATTATCTTACAAAATCAGCGCTATTTTGATGAATTCCATACAATTTTTATAAAATAAAGATAAATATTAATATTTCTGTTGTTGACTTTTACCAATAACAGCGCTATAATCAGTGTGGTTGATGTAATCAGTAAGGAGGAGAAATAAGCTGGTTTTCCTGCGTGATTGCTCAAACCACCAAAGGCAGTCTATTATTTGACTGTAAACGAATCGTTCGTTATGAACAAATTTTTATGAAAGGGAGTTTTCGAAAATGAAAGCTAAAAAAATTCTTGCACTTTTGCTGGCAGTAATTCTCTGCGGCGGTATCTTTGCAGCCTGCTCCAATAACGGCGGCGGTGAAGAGAACGACACCAAACCTGCTGACAGCGGAAAGACCGGTTCTGTTTATTTCCTGAACTTCAAGCCCGAGGCTGACGAAGCCTGGCAGACGATTGCGAAGGATTACACAGCAGCAACGGGCGTTCCCGTTAAAATCGTTACCGCAGCAAGCGGCCAGTACGATGCAACCTTAACCTCCGAAATGGATAAGGACGCTGCTCCGACCATGTTCCAGGTAGGTAATCAGGGCGCCGTTTCCACTTGGGGCGAATTCTGCTATGACCTCAAGGGCTCTGCTTTTGAGGGTGAGCTGACCACAGACGCTTACAACCTCTATGATGCAGACGGCAAGCTTTGCTCCATCGGTTACTGCTATGAGTGCTACGGCATCATCGTTAACAAGGCGCTGCTTGAGAAGGCAGGGCACACCCTTGATGAAATCAAGGACTTCGCTTCTCTGAAGGCAGTTGCTGACGACATTCACGCAAGAGCTGCCGAGCTCGGCTTCGATGCGTTCACTTCATCGGGTCTTGAGGGCTCCTCCAGCTGGAGATTCTCCGGTCACCTTGCCAATATGCCGCTGTACTATCAGTTCCGTGATGACAAAGTTACCGCACAGCCGGCAACTATTACCGACAAGTATCTTGACAACTTCAAGAACATCTGGGATCTGTATGTAACCGATTCCGCTACCACCGGTGCTGCCGTTGCTTCCGCAACCGGCGATCAGGCTGAGGCTGAATTCTATGACGGCAAGGCTGCGTTCTATCAGAACGGCTCTTGGGAATATGCTGCTCTTACCGAGCACGGCATGGCTGCCGATGACCTTGCCATGATTCCGATTTACTGCGGTGTTGACGGCGAAGAGAACGCAGGTCTGTGCTGCGGTACAGAAAACTGCTGGGCAGTAAACGCTAAGGCTTCCGAGGAAGATATCCAGGCAACGCTTGACTTTATGTACTGGATGGTAACCTCCGATGAGGGTACTAAGATGATGGCAGAGCAGTTCGGTCCGTGTCCGTTCAAGAACGCTGCTACTCCTGAAAACGTATTCTTTGCAGATGCTAACAAATATACTGCCGACGGCAAGTATGTTGTTACCTGGGCATTCAATTACACTCCGGCTGTTGATGACTGGCGTGCAGGCGTTGTTGACGCTCTGACTCAGTACACCGCAGGTACCGGCGAATGGTCCGCAGTCGTTTCCGCATTTGTTGACGGCTGGGCTACCCAGTATGCTAAGGAAAACGCATAAGTTTATCTCAAGCAAATATTTTTGCCTAACTTGGTAAAAGCGGGGCGGGCATCAGCCCGTCCCGTTCTTCATTTCTTTATGTAAACAAAAAATCTAAAGAGGAGGTCCGGTGTATGAAAAAAAGGAAAGCACGCGCCTATGAAGCCGGTGCGCTGAATTCCCGTCTCGTCAGACGGCCGATTCAGCGTTACGTTTGGCTCTTCCTTCTTCCCACCTTTGCTGCCTTCTGTATCGGCTTTGTCTATCCTTTCTTTAAGGGTATGTATCTTTCCTTCTGTAAATTCAGAATTACCAAGGAAGCCGTTTTTGTTGGCTTGCAAAACTACAAAACCGCGCTGGAGGATCAATCCTTCGGCCACGCCTTCTGGTATACCGCGCTGTTTGCGGTAACCTCGCTGGTGTTTATCAATGTGCTGGCGTTTATCGTCGCCTATGTTTTAACCCAAAATATCAAGGGCTCCAATTTGTTCCGCACGGTGTTCTTTATGCCGAACTTAATCGGCGGTATCGTGCTCGGCTACATTTGGTCGATGATATTTGACGGTATCTTAATTCGCTATAATACAGCCGTGGTACTCAATTCCAAATACGGCTTCTGGGGACTCATTATTCTGCTGTGCTGGCAGCAGGTTGGCTATATGATGATTATCTATATCGCCGGTCTGCAGGCAATCCCCGAGGATATGATGGAGGCTGCCAAAATCGACGGCGCCAGCAAGTGGCAGACGCTGTGGAAGGTTACCATTCCGAATATGATGCCCTCGTTCACCATCTGCACCTTCCTGTCGCTGACCAACGGCTTCAAGCTTTATGACCAGAACCTGGCTTTGACAGGCGGCAGACCGTATACGCAAAACGGCGGTGAAATTATCAAGGAAACAGAAATGCTCGCGCTGAACATTGTCAATTCCTTCTATTCCAACGCGACGAACAGAGGTCCCGGTCAGGCAAAGGCAGTGATTTTCTTCGTGCTCGTTGCCGCTATCAGCCTGATTCAGCTGACCGCAACCCGTAAAAAGGAGGTGCAGCAGTAATGGCTAAACCAAAAGGCACGCTTTCCGGCGAGAAGAGAAGCAAACTGGCGCTGACGGTATCCTTTGCCATCATCTCTGTTGTCTATCTTCTTCCGATATTAATTGTTCTGATGAACTCCTTTAAGTCAAACGGCGCGATTAACACGGCGACGTTTGCCCTGCCGACGGGCGATTCCTTTATGGGACTGAAGAACTATATCAAGGGTATGACCTTTGGTAACTATCCGTTCTTAAAATCCGTGGGCTACAGCTTCTTTATCACGATTGTATCCTCTGCGCTGATTCTGCTGTGCTGCTCGATGGCAGCGTGGTACATTGCGCGTGTAGGCAGTCTGATTTGCAAAATCGTCTATTACCTGTGCGTGTTC
This sequence comes from uncultured Clostridia bacterium, assembly GCA_937915775.1. Taxonomy (GTDB): domain Bacteria; phylum Bacillota; class Clostridia; order Oscillospirales; family Acutalibacteraceae; genus Eubacterium_R. Next base: position 4,182 of record CALGGQ010000369.1, read on the forward strand.
TCCATGGTGGTACCGTTCCAGATGGTGATGTTCACGCTTTCCAAAACAGCCGATAAGCTGTATCTTGATACCCCGTGGACGATACCGGTGGTGTACCTCGGCTTCGGCGCCGGTCTTGCCATCTTTATGTTTGCAGGCTTCGTCAAATCCATTCCGCTTGAAATTGAAGAGGCGGCTGCGATTGACGGCTGCGGACCGGTGCGTACCTACTTTAAGGTCGTGCTGCCGATGCTCAAACCCACGCTGATTTCCGTCGGTGTGCTGGAGATTATGTGGGTATGGAACGACTATCTGCTTCCGTATCTGGTGCTCGATATCAATGAGTACAGAACCATTCCGATTCATATTCAGTATCTGCAGGGCTCCTACGGTACGGTTGACCTCGGTGCCACGATGGCGCTGATTCTGATGAGCATTGTGCCCGTGATTATCTTCTACCTGATTTGCCAGAAGTATATTATCAAGGGCGTAGCAGCAGGTGCTGTTAAGGGATAAGACGATGAAACGAAGCAGTGCAATTTTAATGCCGATTTTTTCCCTGCCGTCAAAGTACGGTATCGGAACACTCGGCAAAGAGGCGTATCGGTTTATTGATTTTCTCTCCGATGCAAAGCAGTCCTACTGGCAGATTTTACCCGTCGGACCGACGAGCTACGGCGATTCCCCCTACCAGAGCTTTTCTACCTTCGCCGGCAATCCGTATTTCATCGACCTTGATTTATTGATAAAGGACGGGCTGCTCAAGCGCCGCGAGGTGGAAAGCATCAACTGGGGCAGTAGGGAGGATAAAATCGATTATTCTCTCATCTATGAAAATCGTTTTGCAGTGCTGTATCAGGCATATCGGCGCGGCTTTGAACGGGATAGAGAAGCACTTACCGCTTTTAAAAGGAGCAACCGCTGGCTTGCCGATTATGCGCTGTTTATGGCGCTGAAACGGTATTTCGGTATGAAAAGCTGGATAGAGTGGGAGGATGAGGAGATCCGCCTGAGAAAGCCGCAGGCTGTAAAAAAGTATCAGCGGCTGCTGAAGGATGATATTAACTTTTTCACCTATCTGCAATTCCTGTTTTTTACCCAATGGAACCGGCTGAAAGCCTATGCCGCCGAAAAGCATATCGGCATCATCGGCGATGTGCCGATTTATGTGGCGATGGACAGTGCCGATGTCTGGGCGAATCCGAAAAACTTTCAGCTCGATGAAAAAAATCGCCAGCGGCAGGAGTTTCAGCACGATTTCCATCATTTTGAACATCAGAATTTTCGCCTCGTTGACGCAGACTTTCAGCGTCGCAACTTTGTCGCCGAGGATTATCATGCACGCGCTCAGCAGAATTGCGATTGTCACGACCTGCAGCACGTTGCCTTCCGCGAACGCCGCGAAAATGTTCGTCGGTACGAGCGTCGCCAATAAATCCGCAACTGATACGATTGACGAATCGGCGCCGTTTTCGAGCGTCAGCACGGGAAAAAGCAGCGCGCTGAAAAAAATCGTCGCGGAAATTATCAGCAGCATCATTTCCATAAACCGCCGGACGATTTTCGTGCCAATTTCGCTGAGCGTAGAAATGTCCTCCATGGCGCAGATGCTCGACACGATTGAAATGAAAATCAGCGGCAGGTTGACCGCCAGAATCAGATTCATAATCATTTGGAAAGTCGGCGTGATTATGCTTTCGAGGAAAAATTTTTG
>CALGGQ010000370.1 GCA_937915775.1 uncultured Clostridia bacterium
GGAGTTCAGACGTGTGCTCTTCCGATCTACATGCTCAAGGTTTTCGGCGTCACAGCACGGCCCTATAAGTGCGATGTCTCCGATTTTGCTGCAGTCAAGGCAACTGTAGCTCAGATTGTCAAGGATTTCGGCACTATCGACTGGATTCGCACCAGAAACCCGCACCGCGTTTCCGCTTACTACGGCTCAATTGAGGAATACGAAGCTATCCCCAAGACCTGGGATGAATTTGAAATCCGTCAGTTCAACAAGGATAATTCCGACGCCGACAATTACAAGCTCGACCACGGCTATGACGAGACGAAGCCCGAAAGCGAGCTGGATATTGACGATATGAAACAGGCGGCAAAGTTCCGTGGCGGCGAATGCCTGAGCGAAACAATGGAAAAGGGCGACCTTGCCACCAAGCTGCTGTGGAAGTGCGGCTACTGCGGCGCTGAATTCAAGGCCTCCCCGAACCTCATTCTGCTCGGCGGTCACTGGTGCCCTGAATGCTACGTTCCGCAAAAGGCATGGGATTACGACAATATTGCCAAGACCAACCCGTTTTTTGCGCAGGTCTGGTACCCGAGCCACAGAGAGGACGAATGCAACGTTTACGCCTTTGATGAGCTGTTCACCATCGGCGGCGTGAAATGGGACGACATTAAGAGAAAATAATACGGTAACAACTGAAAAAGAACTGTTCTTCGGAGCAGTTCTTTTTTTATTGAAAGTAAGAATTAGATATGCTATAATATATTTGGTGAAAATTATGATGAAGAGAATCACTGCTGCCGTTCTGGCTGTTCTCCTCTCACTGTTTGCGGCACTGAACATCAGCTTAACCTCCTTTGCAGAGGAGGAAGCGGACAATTCCGTACTGCTCGCGGTGCTGCAAAATGCCGAAAGCCTGAGTGAGAGCGATTACACGCCGGAATCCTATGTAGCCCTTCAACAATTATATAACATCTATTCCCCTGCCGCGTCGGAAATGGATACTCAGGAGGAGATTGACAGCGCTGTTTCACAACTGCTAGAGGCGATTTCTTCTCTCGTTCCCTATCTGAACCTGACCGTCAGCGCCAATATTGAGGGTGTTTCCATTGACGTAGACTATGACGGCGACGGGGTTGTTTTCGGCACGCCCGTTACCGTGTCAGCACCGGAGGTTGAGGGCTACTTTTTCGCAGGCTGGATGGAAACGGTATCCAAACGAATACTGTCTGACAGCAGCGAATTCACTTTCACCATCTCTGTCAATATGTCCCTACAGGCAATTTATTTCAGAACAGATACTTCCATTCTTATCTTTGCGACAGAAAGCGGATTTATTGTTTCATTTACAGAAAAAACGCCGCAGGAATGGGCGCAGACGGATAGCCTTGACGATTATATACCCGCTGTTCCGTACAGCTACGGTTACACGAACGGCAGATGGGATTTGCCATCTGATGCGCTCGAACAGTTAGCAGCGGGAGAATATGTTTACGCTTCTCCGGTTTATGACGAGGCGCAGATGCCGACACTGCCTGCCATCATTACCGAGACACAGAACAGAGTCATTCTGGAGCTTCATTATCACTACGACGCTGACAATACTGTTGGCTCGTTTGTGATGAACACCTCTATTCCTTACAGGCTCGATACGCAGTCCGTCGGAATGCTGTTCTATTACAAGAAGGCTTCTTCCTTTAACCCGGAAACGTTCTATGTCAATATCAACAATAAAATGATGGTGTCGCAATACGATATGTTATACGAAAGTGTTTACGTCACCAATATGAAAAAGATGAACGCGAAGTATAACTGGGCGGTAAGAGGCTATTTGACATATACGGACGAAAACGGCGAACTGCAGACAGTCTATTCCAACCAGGTGAACATTGTCAACACCGAGGATATTCATGATATTCGGACATCTGCGCCAATAGCTCCCACCTGTACGGCAACCGGATCTGCCGGTGAATCGTACTGCTACATCTGCGGCACAATATATGATGCCGGCGGCAGCATACCGGCGCTCGGTCATCAGTACGAGGAGAGTGTTACACCGCCGACCTGCACGGCAAACGGCTATATTACCCATACCTGTTCCCGCTGCGGTAACACATATACTGAGGAGCCGGTCTTGAACGAAGCAACGGGAGAATACACCCATCCCGAGCTGCTGAAAACAGAACACGATTATCAGATAACTGCTGTTACACAGCCTGCCACCCTGACGGAAATCGGCACCTGCACAGCGATCTGCAGTGTTTGCGGCGATGAAACAGAGTTTCCGTATTACATTGCCGAGGGCAGCTGCGGAGGTGGCGTAACCTACACCTTTGACCACCGTACCGACACACTGACGATAAGCGGCAACGGTAGTATGCCCGATTATGAACAAAAGAGCGAGTCGCCGTTCGGCGGGCTGACAAATATCCGCCACATTGTTATAGAACACGGCGTCACCAATATCGGCAGCTGCGCATTCTACGGCTGCAGCGGTTTAGAGGATATCATCATATCCGACACCGTCAGCCAAATCGGCAACCGCGCCTTTTATCAGTGCACAGGGCTCACTACCGTAGCGATCCCCGGCAATGTGACCGACATTGAATACCATGCTTTTTACGGCTGCACAAGCCTCCTTTCCTTAACGCTTGGTGAAGGTATTACCACGATTGCGGAATACGCTTTTTCCACCTGTACGGCTCTGACGGAACTGACAATTCCCGCATCGGTTACCACTATCGGAAGATGCGCTTTTACGAGGTGCAGCGCTCTCACCGGTGTGACACTGCCTGCAACGGTAACCGACTGCGGTACAGAGATATTCTCCTACTGCACGGGCTTAACGCAGGCAACGGTGGCAGCGGGTACCAGACACCTGGAGGGCTACACTTTCTACGGCTGCAGCGCGCTGGAGAGCGTTTCGCTGCCGGACAGCCTGCTGATCATCGGCGAACGCGCCTTCTTCCGCTGCGACGCACTGAGCAATATTACCCTCCCTGCAAGGTTGGCATATATTGACCCATATGCTTTCTATCACTGTATTTCGCTCGGCAACATCACACTTCCTGACAGCGTTATCAGCATCGGCAATTCAGCTTTTGAGAACTGTTCAGCACTGAACACCTCGCTGCCGAGTAACTTATCACAGCTCGGCTCAAGCGCGTTTGGCGGATGCGCAGGTTTGACAGAAGTGGTGATTCCGTCAACGCTCACAGCCGTTCCAATTAGTGCGTTCAACGGCTGCAGCGCACTGCAAAGCGTGACGATACCTGCCACCGTCACAGAAATCGGCAACAGCGCATTTTATCAGACAACATCGCTGACCTCGCTCACCCTGCCAAACAGCGTAACAAGCATCGGCAACAACGCCTTTTACGGCAGCGGCATTACGTCACTGGCGCTTCCGTCAAGTGTCGAAACCATCGGCAATTCTGCGTTCTCTGCGTGCTCGTCAATGGAAAGCATCAGCGTAGACAGCGGTAACGTCACTTTTGACAGCAGAAACAACTGCAATGCCATTATTCGCAGCAGTGATAACACCCTGCTGTTCGGCTGCAAGAACACCGTTGTTGACAGTACAGTGACTGCTATCGGCAGCCGTGCCTTTGAAAACTGCACTGAACTGACGGCTATCGCGCTTCCTGCAAGTGTAAGTTCCATTGAAAGCTATGCCTTTAACGGATGCACTAATCTTACAAGCATTACGCTGCCTGACGGGCTGACGGCGATTAAGGAACAGACCTTCGGCGGCTGCGGCGCTTTAACAGCTGTCACGATACCGCAGAGCGTCACATCGATTGAAAAGAGCGCATTTCTGAACTGTTCCTCACTTGCAGCGATTACCCTGCCAGACAACCTGTCAACTCTCGGCACTACCGCTTTCTCCGGCTGCACCGGACTGACGGAAATCACCGTTCCCGGCGGTGTCAATGCGATTGGCGGCAGAGCATTTATCGGATGCTCCGGAATTACCTCGCTGACGATTGAAAGCGGCGTGCGCACCATTGGCAGTTCAGCGTTTGCCGACTGCAGCGGTATTACAGCGGTAACCCTGCCGAACACGGTTACCACGATATCCTCTAAAGCCTTTAAAGGCTGCAGCGCTATGACAGATATCTATATTTATAACATCAGCTGCACGGTTGCCTCGGGTGCAGACACACTGCCCGAAAACGCCGTGATTCACGCCTATCTGAGCTCTAAAGCAAAGGATTATGCGGATACTTATAACCGGCAGTTTCGGCAGCTGACATAAACGAAAACAAAAAGCGCCTGAAGGAAAACCTTCAGGCGTTTTTATGATGCTGTTATATTACTTCCTTTATCGCGTTCAGCAGTTCCTCATA
>CALGGQ010000371.1 GCA_937915775.1 uncultured Clostridia bacterium
ATGGGCGAAGCCCATCCCCAACTACTAACTACTAACTACTAACTACTAACTAACGTCCGCGGCATCGAGGTACAGATGCCCGAAGTTCGCGATGTAATCCTTACGTCCGTCCAGATTATCGCCCAGCAATAAATCAAACATTTCGCTTGTCGCCTCTGCGTCGCTCGGCGTGACCTTAATCAGACGGCGCGTGGCAGGATTCATCGTGGTTAAATTCATCATATCCGCCTCGTTTTCGCCAAGACCTTTGGAGCGCTGCACGGTGTACTTTTTGCCGTCCAGCTCCGCCTTGATGGCATCCATCTCCACCTCATTATAGGCGAAATACGTCTGGTCCTTACACGTCACCTCATAGAGCGGCGACTCTGCAATAAACACCTTGCCGGCTTCAATCAGCTTCGGCATCAGGCGGTAAATCATCGTCAGTATCAGCGTGCGAATCTGGAAGCCGTCCACATCCGCATCAGTACAAATCATAATCTTGTTCCAGCGCAGCGCGTTCATATCGAACATGGAAACGTCCTTTGCCGCCTTGCTTTTGACCTCAACGCCGCAGCCCAGCACCTTGATTAAATCGGTGATGATATCGCTCTTAAAAATCTTATCGTAATCCGATTTTAAGCAGTTCAGTATTTTACCGCGTACGGGCATTAACGCCTGGAAATTGGCGTCTCTCGCCTGCTTGCAGGCACCGAGCGCCGAATCGCCCTCCACGATAAAGATTTCGCGCTCGCTGACATCTTTGCTGCGACAGTCCACAAACTTCTGAATGCGGTTGGTCATATCCACCTTTGCCTGCAGCGTGGTCTTTAAGTTCTTGCGCGTTTTTTCCGCCTTGATACGCGAGCGCATATTGATGAGCAGCTGCTCGGCAATCTTGTCTGCGTCGAGCTTATTTTCGATGAAATAAACCTCTAACTGATGGCGGAAGAACTCCGTCATCGCGTCCTGAATAAACTTGTTGGTAATCGCCTTTTTCGTCTGGTTCTCATACGACGTCTGCGTAGAGAAGCTGGAAACGACAAAGATAACGCACTCCTCAATATCCTGCGCGTTAATCGCCGCGTCCGTTTTATTGAACTTGTTTGCGCTCTTTAAGTAACCGTTAATCTGGTTGACGAACGCAGAGCGAAACGCCTTTTCGGGTGCGCCGCCGTGCTCCAGATAAGACGAGTTATGGTAGTATTCCTTGACCTGCGTTTTATTGGAAAAGCACAGGCAGGACGTGATTTTCAGCTTGTAATCGTTTAAATCCTCACGGTCTCTGCCGACTCTTTCGCATTCCCAGTACTGCGGCGACGTCAGCGCACCATCGCCGGCAAGCTCCCTCACATAATCCTGAATGCCGTTTTCGTAGCGGTATTCCGTCGTTTCAAACTGAGAAGCGGTGAGCTGGTTTTTGAACACAAACGTGATGCCGCCGTTGACAATCGCCTGCCGTTTAATCGTTTCGCGGTAGTAATCCACGGGTACGTTGATATCCGTAAACACGGCTAAATCGGGCTTCCAGCGGATTTTCGTGCCGGTGTCGCCGCGCTTGCCGTAAGGCTCCTTTTGCAGTCCGCCCTTGTTCTTGCCCTTTTCAAAGTGCAGGTTGTAGCGGAAGCCGTCACGCTTAATCTCCGCGTCCATATATTCGCTGGCAAACTGCGTCGCGCAGAGTCCAAGACCGTTTAAACCGAGCGAGAAGGAATAGTTGCTGCCGCTGTTGTTATCATATTTACCGCCCGCGTACAGCGTGCAGAACAGCAGCTTCCAGTTATATTCCTTTTCACGTTCATTATATTCCACCGGAATACCGGCGCCGAAATCCTGAATCTCCACCGAGCCGTCCAAAAAGCGAGTAACGATAATTTTGTTGCCCCTGCCCTCGCGCGCTTCATCAATGGAGTTAGACATGATTTCGAATATCGAATGCTCGCATCCCTCAATACCATCCGAGCCGAAAATAACGGCAGGACGCAGACGTACCTGGTCGGCACCCTTGAGCGATTTGATGCTTTCGTTATCATATGCTTTCGTCGCCATTCGACAACCTCCTATAAGATGTGTACATACATAGAACAGTATACAATATATAGAGGCAAAAAGTCAAGAATTAATTCGACTTCTACTTACAATTAACATATAAAAACAGACCACACGCGGTGGTCTGTTTTCCCTTGGCAGGGGCAGAAGGCTTTCTACGCAACGACGAAACAGTCCACCGGACTGTTTCTCCCGCTTCTCGCTTCCTGCGGTCGTGACAAGCGGCGTTTTGTTTCAAGTCCTTCTC
>CALGGQ010000372.1 GCA_937915775.1 uncultured Clostridia bacterium
CGGCTCATCGCGGTGTTCGCAAACGGCGACGCCAGAACCGCGCTGTCCACGCTCGAGATGGCAGTCTTAAACGGCGATTATCAAAACGATGTCACCACCGTCACGGTCGACACCGTCGAGCAATGCACGTCCAAAAAATCGCTGCTCTACGATAAAAACGGCGAGGAGCATTACAACCTCATTCAGTACGACGGACTGGTGAACTTTATGAAGGCGGGTATTGAGTGCGCCAACAAGGTGACCACCGTATCCCCCACCTACGCCAAGGAAATCCTTGACCCGTGGTTCAGCCACGGGCTTGACCCAATTCTCAACCAGAGAAGCTGGAAGCTCTGCGGCATCTTAAACGGTATTGATACCGATAACTACAATCCCGAAACAGACCCCAACATCGTTGCCAACTACAACGCCGAAGATTTTGTGGAAGCCAAGGCTGCCAACAAGAAGGCGCTGCAGGAGCGGCTGGGTATGGCGGTACGTCCCGACGTGCCGGTTATCGGCATCGTCAGCCGTCTTGCCGGTCACAAGGGCTTTGACCTCATGAAAGAGGTGCTGGAAAAGAGCCTGTGGGAGCGCGACGTTCAGTACGCGGTGCTCGGCAGCGGCGAATGGCAGTATGAGAGCTTCTTCCGCGAGCTGCACGATAAGTATCCCGACAAGGTCGGCATCTGCATCGGCTTCGTTCCCGAGCTGGCGCGCAAGATTTACGCGGGCGCCGATTTGTTCCTGATGCCGAGCAAGAGCGAGCCGTGCGGTCTGTCACAGATGGTGGCGCTGCGCTACGGCACCTTGCCCATCGTGCGTGAAACAGGCGGTCTGAAGGATTCCATTACCGACAGCGGCGACGGCGAGGGCAACGGCTTCACCTTCCGGAGCTATGACGCCTACGATATGCTCGGCGCGATTTACCGCGGCATTGAGGGCTATCAGAACAAAGAGGGATGGAAGATTCTCGTCAAGCGTGCGCTGGAATGCGATATGTCCTGGGGCAAGAGCGCTAACGAATACATTAAGATGTATAAAGCACTGATAAAGGAATAAAACCATCCCATCAAACCAAACGGAGAGATTGCAAAGCAGTCTCTCCGATTTTTGTCATTACCCCCTTGACAAAGTTGGTCTATTGTTGTAGACTATAAGAGAGGTCGATAGTTATAGACCAAAGGAGGTTTACGATGGAATACAAGCTGTGTGAAAGCGATTTTCGCTTAATGAGTATTATCTGGGAAAACGAGCCGATGAGCTCGGGCGCGCTGGTGCTGCAAAGCGCGGAGCAGCTCGGGTGGAAAAAATCCACCACCTACACCGTTTTGAAAAAGCTGACGGAAAAGGGCTTTGCCCAAAACGACAGCAGCGTGATTACCGCGCTGGTGCCGAAGGAAAAGGTGCAGCAGGCGGCAAGCGAGCATATCATTGAAAGCTCGTTTGGCGGCTCCCTGCCGTCGTTTCTCGCTTCCTTTTTCGGCGGGAAGAAAATCAGCGACAAGGAAGCCGAGGAACTGAAAGCCCTGATTGATAATTTTACGGAGGCAAAGTGATGACCGATTTTTTCATTGCCATTCTCAATATGAGCATCACGGCGGCATATGTGATTCTCGCCGTTTTGCTGCTGCGCCTTGCGCTGAGAGGACTGCCGAAAAAATACAGCTACGCGCTGTGGAGCGTGGTCGGCTTCCGTCTTGTCTGCCCCGTGAGTTTCAAGTCTGTGTTCAGCCTGTTTTCGCTGAAACCGTTTGATATGACCAAGGCGCAGCAGGTAAACGAAAACGCGCTGACCTACGTTCCGCATACCGCCGTGACGAATACAGACGAGGTCACCGTCGGCGTACCGTATGCGAACAGGGTCATCGAACAGGTCACGGCAGCGCCCGCCTATGAAAGGGCAATAAATCCCCTGCTGATTGCCTTAACAGTCGTCTGGCTTGCCGGCATCGTCGTGCTGCTCGGCTATGCCGCCGTTCGCCTGCTGCAGCTGAAAAGAGCGCTGAAAACGGCAGTCAGATATGAGGGCAACGTCTATACCACGGATGCCGTCACTTCCCCGTTTATCGTGGGGATTCTGAAGCCGAAAATCTACCTTCCGTCAAATATGGACAAAGGCTGTTTAGCCTATGTGCTGGCGCATGAGCGCTATCATCTGAAGCATTTTGACAACGGAGTGAAGCTGCTCGCCTACCTGCTGCTGGTGCTGCACTGGTTTAATCCGCTGGTGTGGCTCGCGTTTTACCTGATGAGCAAGGATATGGAGATGCGCTGCGACGAGGCGGTGCTCTTACAAAACGAAGGCATCAAAAAGGCGTACAGCACGGCGCTGCTATCCTTTGCGACAAACAAAAAATTCCCTGCCCCGAGCCCGCTCTCGTTTAGCGAAAACGGCGTCAAGGCAAGGATTCAAAACGTATTGAAATTCAAGCAGCCGAAGCGCGTTGTGCAGGCGCTCGCCATTATCCTCTGCCTTTCCCTGCTCACCGCCTGCGCCGCGAACCCGAAAACGACGGTGACGGAAAAGACCTTTGATTTGCACCGTGCGGGCGACGACATCTATACTGCTACCTCACTGATTGGGCAATTCGCCGCTCTTTCCTACCTTCCGGAGGACGGCAGCTATTACGCCAAGGTGACGGTGAAGAAAAACAGCCTGACGATTGTCAGCAGCGACGGTGAAACCATTTTCACCAGCGCCAAGGCGGAAACGGTGCCGCTGAACATTAAAAATGAGAATGACGTGATATGGCTTGGCGAAAATGAAATCCTCATATCCGACTCCTTCAGCGGACAGCGCTATCTGTTTGAGGATTTAAACGGCGTTACCTGCCGCACTTATTCCGACGGTTCGCAGACCTACGGCATCTATTTCCGCAACGAGATTCCCTTTGCCCTGCTGGCTGACGAACGAACAAGGCTGTACCGTCTGGAGCCTGCGGCGGACAAAGACTTCGTGAAGGAAACCGCAGAAATTGTAAAGATGTATTATAAGGACGGTCCTATCTTTAACGAGGGTAACAAAATTCCCCTTGCCAAAGCAAAGGAATTCATTCAATACGGCGCTGCGGCTGCAATAACGGATTTTCAGGGATATGAGTACTGCAATATTTCCTCAGTTATTTATGATTATGTACTTGACATAGCCGACTTTAACGGATATGTTGAAGTTACTGCACCGGTAGAGGAAGGCGTTGGGTTTGACATTGAGCTGTATTATAATGACGGTTCCCTGCTAATGAGCTACAGCCGCCCGACGTACCTCGGACCGCCGGAGGGGTTTGCCGAGGAAATCCAGGAGGATTTGGCGGATTTGAAGGACATCGGTCTGTCTGCCGATACGCCTATCATCGGCACGGATGAGGTGAATATGCTCGGCATTGACGGCAGTATGAAGGAGGCTGATATCGTATCTCTCCTTGGTCAGCCTAAGGAAATTCGTGACGAGAGCGATGAAACACTCGGTACGAAGGCTTATGTCTATGACGGCGTTAAGATATCCTTTATTAAAACGATAAACGGCGAGCCTGTTACGGATATGGACGAGATTTACAGCGCTGTTTTTACCGACAAAGGCACGGCGTTCCCGCGGATATTCACATCGGCGACACGCTCTATGAGGTGCTGGAAAAGCTGCCGCGCGAATACGATTACCGCACAGGCTTTATTTACGGCGACCCGTACAATAAATATTCTACCGGTCACGCCGTCATCGGTTATGAAGCCGATAATCAGTTGATGATCAAAATCAGCTGCGGCTACTGGCCGCTCATCAAAATCAGTTTCAATGCCGATTTGGTTGCCGAGGCGGTGGAAATCGTCTATAACACCGACGGAATCGGATAGACGCACAACAAAAAAACGGAGGCGACGCCTCCGTTTTTTTATAGTTTTCTCTTATTTTGCCAGGTATAAACCGGTCGTGTTGATATTGGTATTATCCACATACCAGCAGTCGCCGACCTTGACGACGAACAGCTCGAGGGTGGCTACCACCGTGCCGTCGTCAGTCTTTACCTCGGTTGTCACCAGCGCGACGTTGGTGATATCCTCGGAGCAATCGAGCTTTTCAAAGGCGCCGATCATATCGGATTTGGCGTTGTCGTGCTCCTCCTTGGTGAAGAACAGCACCTTCTTCGTTTTCACCGTGTCCTCCAAGCCGAAGTCCTCTGCTCTCTGCGCGGCAATCGCCGGCAGCAGCTCTACTCTCTCTTTGTACGCCGCGGCATAATCCTTCACTTCCTCAGCGGAAAGCTCCGTACAGGAGGTAACGAACGTCGTCAGATGATAAACCAGCTTGGTCTCCGTGACGGTCTGCTTTTTGCCGTCAACGATAGCGTCCGCTTCAACCTCCTGTTCCTTGCCGAACAGCTCCTGGTATTTACCGACGGTTTCCTCCTGCAGCACGGTCTTGTTGTCCGACGCAATCTTTCTGTCTGTACCGGTCAGGTAATTGCCGTACTGGGCAACGTTCGCTTCCAGCGCACCGAACATATAATCCATGTTCATAAAGTCGTCGCCGTAAACCTCTTTTCTGACCTTGACGAGCTTGGCAAAATAGCGGCTGTACATCTCGTCATAATTATCCCAGCCGTACTTATTGAGGAGCTTGACGTAATACTTATACATCGTGTCGTACACGGTATCAATAGCCTTCTGCTCCTCCTCGGAGCCGGTGCCGACGAAATCCGCCTGCGGGATATCCTTGCCGTTTTCATCCTTCTCATTGACGTACGCTTTCATATAAGCGCGGCGGATGAAATCGCCGTATTTGATTTTTTTGTTCTGGGATACCAGCGTATTCTTATACGCATTGTAGCCGTCGCCCGACTGCACGATGGTGTCCACATAGCTCGCCGCGACCTTCTCGGGTGAAAAGCCGGTATATCTGGTCGTGAAGGCATAAATCGTTAAGCCCACTAATACCACCGCCATCACGATGACGGCAAGCACGGCATAAATGCCTGCTCTGAAACCTTTTTTCTCAGCCATTTCTACCCCTCCTTACTCGGCAGCTGCTTCAGGGGCAGCGTCTGTTTCTGCATCATCCGCAAGCGTACCGGCAGCCGCTCTGCGCTCGGCAAGGGCAGCCGTGATGCGATCCTTCTTTTCGCCGACCATATCGTAGAACAGAATCGGCACGAACTGGAACACCACAAAGATAGCCGGAATGATGGTGTATATTGCCAAAAACTTATTGAGCGTGTCGTTTGACTGCGTCGCATACGCGATATTCTGGCTCGTGGAGAACTGATAGCCCGACCAGGTGTAAACCAGCGTCGGCGCCAGCCACTTCGTCAGCGCGGATGCAATCTTGGAAAACAGACCGTAGCCGGCATACGCCAGACCCTCCTGGCGCTTGCCCGTCTTGTATTCCATTTCATCCACGCAGTCCGCAATCATAATGTTCGGAGTAACGTTGGTGTTACCGTGCTGAATACCGCAGAAGAAGTTGAGAATTAAGAACGGTACAATCAGCGTGCTGTTAAAGCCGATGCCTCTGGAGACCAGATACAGAATCGCCAGTGTGGAAGCACCGTAGCAGCAGAAGATGATAAACGTCTTTTTGGTCGAGAACTTCTTGAGTGCAAAATTGACGAGCAGCGTACCGACTGCCGTGCCAATACCCATCGGCAGCATCAGCGCGAGCTTTAAGCCCTTGGAGCCGAGCAGATAAACCGCTATGTACAGCGATACGGTGCCGTATACGCCGCGGCCGAAGCCGCAGAGCTTCGTGAGCGATACCATCAGCAGGTTCTTATTTGTGAACACAAGCTTGATGGATTCAATCAGCGAAACCTTTTCCGTGGTGTAGGGCACACGTTCCTGATTGTTGGCGAAGAAAATCATCACGAAAATCATCATACCGAGCGCGCAGACCGCGGTGGAGATAATCAGGTCGATACCCTGTCCCTCTGCGTTCTTATACTGCTGCTGACCCATCACTGCTTTCATAATGA
>CALGGQ010000373.1 GCA_937915775.1 uncultured Clostridia bacterium
GTCCTGACCGTTGCCGTGAAGGATGATTTACGGAACCGCAGGCAACGACCTCGCCTGCCTTCTGAACGGTGGAAAAATCATCCTTCACGGCAACGGTCAGGACGCCGTCGGCAACACGATGGGCGGCGGCGAAATTATCATTCACGGTCACACGGGCGATGCGCTCGGTTACGGTATGCGCGACGGTCAGATTTACATCCGTGATAACGTTTCGTGCCGCGGCGGTATTCATATGAAGGAATTTCGCAGTATGAAACCTGTTCTCGTTATCGGTGAAAACGCAGGCTCCTTTCTCGGCGAATATATGGCGGGCGGCACGATCGTTCTGCTCGGACTCCATCTTAAAAGGGGAGACAAGCTGTTCGGTACGCACTGCGCTTCGGGTATGCACGGCGGTAAGATATTCGTGCGCGGAAACTTCCCAAAGGAAAATCTTTCGCCTAATATTAAGGTTGTCAGTTTGACAGAGGAGGATAAAAAGGAGCTTGATACTTACGTTAAGAATTATTGCAGATTCTTCGGCGAGGACTATGATTTGATTATGCAAAAGCCGTTTAAGAAGTTAGTTCCCGCCACCTCACGTCCGTATGCCAACCTCTATACGCCAAATTAACGGAGATACTATGTTTCACTCACTTCACGAAGAATGCGGCGTGTTTGGTATCTTTGAAAACAAAACCGCCGCTGTTGCCGAAACCGCTTATCTTGCCCTGTTTGCGCTCCAGCACAGGGGGCAGGAGGCTTGCGGCATTGCCGTAGACGACGACGGCGTATTCAGTCATTACAAGGGTAGCGGGCTCGTTCCGGACGTATTCACAAAGGAAAAACTT
The DNA here is from genome assembly GCA_937915775.1 of uncultured Clostridia bacterium. Classification (GTDB taxonomy): domain Bacteria; phylum Bacillota; class Clostridia; order Oscillospirales; family Acutalibacteraceae; genus Eubacterium_R. The sequence goes on from CALGGQ010000373.1 coordinate 831, forward strand.
GCCTCTCTCGGCAAAGGTAATATGGCTATCGGTCACGTGCGTTATTCCACGACGGGCGGCAAGGATATGGGTAATATTCAACCGCTTGTTATCCGTCATATCAAGGGCAACCTTGCGCTCTGCCATAACGGCAATCTTGTCAATGCAGATGTTATCCGCAGGGATTTTGAGCTTTCGGGCGGTATCTTTCACGGCACGTCGGATACGGAAGCGATTGCCTATTCCATCGTTTCCAACAGACTGAAATGCAAAACCACCGAGGACGCGATTGCGCAGACGATGCGCACGGTAAAGGGCGCGTATTCCTGTATCGTGATGACGGCAACGAAGATGATTGCCTTTCGCGACCCTAACGGCTTTCGTCCGCTTTGCATCGGCAAAACCGAAGGCGGTGCATACTGTGTGGCGAGCGAATCCTGCGCGCTGGATACCGTCGGCGCGGCGCTTGTCAGAGACGTGCTGCCCGGTGAAATCGTTGTGTTTTCAAATGAAGGCGTTAAGTCAATAAACACCCATCTTGCAGAAAAGAAAAACAGCAGTATCTGTGTGTTTGAATATATTTATTTTGCCCGTCCCGATTCCGTGATTGACGGCGCGTCGGTGCAAAAAGCAAGAATGAAGGCGGGCGCTTTTCTTGCAAAGGAACACCCCGTCAGTGCGGATATCGTTATCGGCGTTCCCGATTCGGGCATTGACGCGGCGCTCGGCTATGCCAAGGAAAGCGGCATTCCTTACGGTATCGGTTTTATCAAAAACCGCTATATCGGCAGAAGCTTTATTCAGCCCTCGCAGTCGCAGCGCGAGGACGCCGTAAGAATAAAGCTGAATGTGATTAAGGAAAATATCAAAGGCGAGCGCGTTATTATGATTGACGATTCAATCGTCAGGGGAACGACCTGTGCAAGAATAGTGGGCCTCCTGCGTGAAGCAGGCGCAAAAGAGGTACATATGCGTGTGTCCGCTCCGCCGTTTAAGCACCCCTGCTATTTCGGCACGGATATTGACAGCAGGGATAAGCTCATCGCCTGTCAGTATGAAACGGTTAAAGAAATCGCAAAGGTTATCGGCGTTGATAGTCTCGGCTATTTATCCATAGAGGCAACGCATAAAATCGCAAAAGGCGCAAATGTCAATTTCTGCGACGGCTGCTTTACGGGTAACTACCCGATATCAGTTCCCAAACATATTTCAAAAAATAAATTTGACCAAAAGCTTGGCTACTACCAAGCGCTTGACTAAAAGCAAGGCAAGGAGTGATTTTTACTCCTTGCCTTCAGTCTGTCGAAAAAGTCTATCCGAAAGGATAGGCTTTTTTGGGTGGATATGGT
>CALGGQ010000374.1 GCA_937915775.1 uncultured Clostridia bacterium
AGCGGTTTCTTCCGATACGAGTCGCGTTTCACCTGGTTTTGTATCTGATTTTAAATGAAGGTCCACGCTGACGCCGTCATTTGCCAGCGCGGAGTACCATCGAAGCATGGCGGCAGGTGTCACGGTGATTTCTTGGCCATTGACACTCCAAGCATAGTTACTCTCGTTAATGGAGAGATTGCCTGAGGCAATATCTGGGAAGTCAATGACTGGGTCGGGTTTCGTTAAGCCGATGGTATCGAGGAAATCGGCATAATCTTTTGCATCAACATTGCTTGTCAGTAATTTCGAAATCCCACAATTGCAGCTCACCTGCAGAGCGCGCGTAAGCGTTACATTGCCGTGAGCTTTCATGCAGGAAATTTCACGATCTTTGCCGGCACAATAATATGAAAAGTCTCTTGCAGGCTGCGAATTCGTTTCCAGAACGCATGCGGCAGATACGGTTTTCATGACGCTTCCGGGCGTGTACGCGTAGAACGCTTTCTGAAGATACGATTTTTCGGGGAGCTCGCTATTTTCCGGGCGGTTGAGCGGGTCAATGGCGGGGGCTGTTGCAGCTGCCAAAATTTCACCGGTTGTGTAGTTGGCGATAAGCATGGCGCCCCCGCTGCTATTCGCTTCACATAGTGTTTTATAAGCAGCTTTTTGGAGGTCAGCTCTGATGGTCAACGTGATGTCTTTTTCGTCGAAATAGGTGCTTTCCTTTTTTCTCGTTTTGGCATAACTTTCTGATGCGAATTCCTTAGCCGCATCGGCAAGGAGGCTGCGGTCAATCGAGCTATCGCCAAGCAAACTAAAAAAGGCTTCTCGTGTTGTGGCCTCCTCGGAATAAACGGCTTTTCCGTTCTCAACGCGATATAAGTCGGTTCCGTCTGCTGTTTTGACGCTGATGTGTTCCAGCGCTTTTGAGGAAACAAGGTCTGCCAGTAGCCGGCTTGCCTCGGCTTTGTTGCTGGCATAACTATGAACGGTCAAGACGAGCAGAACCGCTAAAACGATGCAGCACGCGCTTGTCACGCCATGGAGCTTTTTGCTAAGAGAATGTTTCATATTCACGCTTCCTTTCGAAGTTTGTATGAATGGCACGGGGCTCATCCACCAATACCAGTAAAGCACATCATCAACATACATAGGAGAAATTTGGTTTCAATAATAAGCCCTGAAAACAACCGTTTTCAGGGCTAATCATTACCATTTGCGCTTTTTTCTGCGCATTTTGTTTTTCATTCTTTCAATGGCGCTACGATTTCTTCGACGGCAGTGAAAGATGTTCAGCCGTTTTGGCTGCCGATGAATGCCGAGCGAGGGAAGCTCGAGCTCCTTCGGCGAAAGCCAATCACGCAATTTCAGGATGAAATGCTTTTTCATAGGGGTGAGTACCTCCTCTCGCTTATTCTTATCAATTCCGAACATCTCATCAAGCAGCTGCTCGCGGCGTTCTCTCTGAAACTGCAAAGCAATGAAAGCCCCGTAGGAGGTCTTCTTACTTTTGTCAATCTTCTGCTCGAGATAGCTGCTAATAGTGTCAATTAATAAAAGCTTCTCACTTGCGCCGGTTTTTTCCGAGGCAACATGATAGATACTGACGAGGAGCAGCTTGAAATCGTCGTATTGCCGCACAAGGTCATTCAACATTATTTCGAAGCCGAAATAAAGCATTTTCTTAAAAACGCTAAATTCATTGACAGAATAAGTTATAAACGCCATATTTAATAGTTGGAAGGGAACCGCGTATTTCATATGGGGCGTATATAATACCGAGCTGCCGAGCAGAAACGGGGTGAGCTCCGTTGGCATAAAATGGCTTTCCTGAGTATGCATTAAAAAGAGTCGGTAGCCGAGCCAGTAGGAGAAAAGGTTTTCGTAAAACCTGCCCATTTCTCCCTTTTGCGAATATGCCTCGCAAAGGCAGGTGACAATTGCGGTAAATGCCGCTATGGTGTGGCGCTCGGTGTCCTCCTGGAGCGCGAAATCAAGCAGGAGGGTTTCATCTTCCTCGTCAATGATATACTCGTGGAAAGAGGGCTCATGAATGTAGCTCACACGCTTGATTTTTTCACAGAAGGAATCAACGAAAGCCGGCAGTTCCTTCGGGTCGTGAATAAAATGGCAGTTTAAGCACGCAATGAAACAAGCCCGCATCATATCGATAAATTCTTCCGGAAATTGGCAGTTGTGCTTCTTCATCCCCTCAAGAATAATGGTGTGAATCGGCACGTTGATTACGTTTGATTCCTCCTCATTCTCATCCTGAGGCGCAAGGTCGGCGTTATAGTCCTCATTATTCATCGGTTTCCTCCTCCTTTTCTTTCAGCTTCTCGTTAATTCTGTCAAGGATGCTTTTAACCTCCTTTTCGAGCTTTTCCACCTCGTCAAACGTGATCTTTTCCGCTTCATAAGACGGCGTCTTTGTTTCCACGCGGTAGGTCTCAATACCGAGATTAATCAGCATAAGATATTCGAGAATTTCACGCTTTTTCGCAAGACTTTTTTCTTCGGTCATTGCATCGAGCAAGGCGGAAAGGTTCTCGCTGAGCGCCAGGAGAACTTGAGTGCCAAGCGCAGTCATCCTTTCAGAAATGTCATTGCTTTCAAGCCTGCGTTCGTTAGCTTCCAAAACGGTGTCTTCAAGCCGCTTCATATCCGGCGGCGGCTCACGAAGCAGCTGATTGAACGCGATTAAGAAAGCCAAATACTCACCTGCGTTATTTAATGTCATTCTTTTTTACCTCCATTGTTTCATTCAGGAAAACGTCTCTGTTTTCCTCACTATAAAAATATCATATCTTTTTCGGGCGGCTTGACGATTTGGTTTTCAAAAGGCGTAAATGAGGAGATTTCTGAACAGAAAAATAAAAAACCGACATCCCAAAAGAGATGTCGGTTAAAAGGTGAGCTGTTATCATAAAAATTTCTGGAAAGCGGTGGGGAGGGCGTACTGCTGAGCGAGCTCTTGCGGCGTTGCCCAGAGGAAGCGGTCGCTTTTTTCGCTTACGGTGATTTCGTAGCCCTTCACCATCCAGTCGATGTGGGTGAACACGTGCTTAGCGTCGCCGAGCGGTGTAATGCTTTTTGCCGCTAAACCCCATTCGGCTAACTGCTCGATGATTTCTTCGTCTGTCAGATAGCCGTTCACGTTCGGCAGCTGATACAGTCCGGCGAGCAAGCCCTTGTTTTCGCGCTTTTCGAGCGCTGTTGCGCCGTCGGGCGCGCGCAGCAAGAGGACGGTTTTTTCCTCCTTTTTTCGCTTCACCGTTTTGATGCGCACGGGCAGCTCCTCCGTCAGATTCTTGCGATATGCCGTGCAGTATTCCTGTAGCGGACAGTCCGAGCACAGCGGCGCGCCGTTCGGCAGGCAGCGCGTTTCGCCCAGCTCCATCAAGCCCTCGTTAAAGTCGCCTGCCTCCGGCGGCATCATTCTCGTTAAAACGGCTGTCGCTTCCTTTTTTGTTTCAGGCAGCAGGACGTTCTTGCGGCTGCCGGTCAGACGGGAAAGCACGCGCAGCACGTTGCCGTCCACGGCGGGCACGGGCTCGTTAAAGCAAATAGAAGCGATGGCGCCTGCCGTGTAGTCGCCGATGCCGGGGAGCCTGCGCAGTTTTTCGTAAGTATCGGGGAACGCGCCGCCGTATTCCGTCATTATCATTTCCGCTGCTTTTTTCAGATTGCGCGCGCGGCTGTAATAGCCGAGTCCTTCCCAGAGCTTGAGCAGCTGCTCCTCGGGGATTTCGCTGAGCGTCTGCACCGTCGGCAGCGCCTGCATAAAACGGCTGTAGTAGCCGATGACGGCTTCAATCCGCGTCTGCTGCAGCATAATTTCGGAAATCCAGACGTGATACGGCTCTCTGTCCTGCCGCCACGGGAGCGGGCGCTTGTTTTGCCGGTACCACTTGATAAGCGGCGATGCAATAATGGCTAAGTCCTTCTGCTGCATACCGTATCCTCCTTTTCCGTTTTCAACAGTATAGCATTTTTCCGTGTCAAATACAAGTTGAAGTCGTTGACATTGTGCTGCTTAGTCAATATAATGAAGGCAAGAGGTGAGAAAATGAACTTAGCACAGTATGACGGCAAAGCGGTCAAGGTAACGATGACAACCGGCGAAGTGTTTATGGGCGTTTGCGAGGTCAGTAGTGCCGAATTCAATGAGTGCGAATACGGTGAGAAAGAGGACAGCCTGGATCTCGGCGGTTTTAACGGCTGGAAAATCTACGCAAGCCAGATTGCCTCTGTTGAGCTATTAAAAAATGAATGAATAACCCCGTCCTTTCGGCATACGCTAAGAGAAAGAAAGGACGGGATTTTTATGAATACGATGAATGAAACAGTCGGCAGAGACGGCGACACCGTCAAGCTCCTGCGTGAATGCGACGCAGGGATTCAAATGGGTGAAAAATCCATTGAGGATGTGCTGGATAACGTGAACGACAAGCATTTTCGCGATTTGCTTTCGAAGTGCAAAACCGAGCACGAAAAGCTCGGTATCGAGGTGGGCGAGCTGCTCGGCGAGCACGCAGACAGCGGCAAGAGCCCGAACCCGCTTGCCACGGGTATGAGCTGGATTAAAACGAATGCCAAGCTGATGGCGGAGCCGACGGACGCAACGGTTGCCGATTTGATGACGGACGGCTGCAATATGGGCGTGAAATCGCTCTCACGCTATTTAAATCAGTATAAGAGCGCGGACGAAAAATCAAAAGCGATTGCCGAAAAGCTGGTCAATCTGGAGCTACGACTGACCGAGGATATTCGGTGCTATCTGTAAAAAAACTGTCTTACGGTTACCGTAAGACAGTTTTTTGTTGACCAATTGGAATTTGTCGAGATAGTGACCAGTGACCAGTGGCTAGTGACCAGTTGTTGGGCGGGACACCCGCACCCGATTATAATCGGAGCGAAGCGACCTATAACTGACCACTGACCACTGGACACTGACCACTGAATTTGCTTTGCAAATTCTAATTTATCGAAACTGATTCAGCGTTTCGTCATAGGTAAAGCCTGCGGCGGCAAGGCGGTCAAGGATTTCCTCCTTGCTTTCGCCTAAATCGTCGCACAGGGCGTCAAGATTTGCATAGGTATCGCGCAGCTTCATATTGATAACGCTGTAGAGCATAAACGCATCGCCTGGTAACGCCATTACTGCTTTTCTCCGTTATCGAATTTTTCCAGCGCCTTTACGGTGGCGGCGTAGCAGTTGGCAAGGCCCTCGGCGTTCATATTGTCGTAGGTATCGCGTCTGGTGTGATAGTAATTCTCGAGCTTGTGGTTGAGCCCTGTAATGCCGGTGGAACGGAAGCCTGCCTGACCGAAGGCGGCGTTATCCGTCGCACCGCCGAGCGGCGGCACCCAGCCCTTGAGAATCGGCACGTCGATTTCTTTGGCGGCTTCAAGGAACAGGTCACAGACGTCCTTATCCGCTTTCACAGTGCCGTTGAGGTCGCGGTAGTTGACCATCAGGTACTTCGGGTCGTGAATCGTGTCGTACGAGAAGAAGAAGGTCGGCACATCCTGCCATTCGCCCTCGTGCGCCTCGCACCAAGCCTTAGAGCCGCGCAGACCTGCCTCCTCGCTGCCGGTCAGCACGACGGCAAGCTCGGTGTTTTCCAGCTCAATGCCCTCGTCCTTGAGCGCTTTCAGCACGGCGATGCCCATATAGCAGCCGGTTAAGTTGTCGTTGGCGCCGTCCACAATGCGCTTTTCGTTCCACATAAAATACAGACCGAATTCAAACGGCAAAAACAGTAAGCCCCAAAAGGCAGCGGCGAGATACCAGGTTTCACCGATGGAGTAATGTCTGAAAGCAAGACCGGTCATGCCGTTTTCCTTGAGGTAAATCACGGACAGCACCAGATAGAAGATAGCGCCGACGGCACAGATGATGGCATGCGCTTCAAAGCCGACGCCACCGAGCTTGTAATTGACAGGCCATTCCCACGCAGCGTCCGGGTGACCGTTAAAAACAAGACGTCTTTTGACCTCGCCCGTCGGGTGCTTGACGGCGGTGACGTTGTGGCCGGTTCTCTCCGGGAACGCCCAGTCAACAAACTTTTTATACAGCCCGAATTGCATAAAGGCAATCAGCAGACCCACAACAATCAGCAGCACGGACAGCAGCGGGAAGAAGAAATACAGGATAATCGCGAGCAGGACGAAGGTAATCGTGAAGTAAATCCAGCCGAAGAAGGAGCCGGGGTTTTCCCGAAAGCTCTCAATCTCTGCGCTGTCGCAGCCGCACTCGTTTTTCAGCACGTCCGCCATATATTCGCAAGCCTGCAGCTCGCCCTTGGAGCCGGGGTCACGCTTGTCAAACGTCTTGATGATGTGCGTGATTTCGTCAATCATGTACTGAGCAGCCCAGTCCCTTTTGTCAATGATTTTCTTTAAATCCATCAACTCACTCCTTTAAGATTTATTTACATAAAAATATTACCACATCTTTTTCGTACTTGCAATAAAAAGATTGTCATTTCAGGCGGATTGTGCTACAATAACGGGTGCAAGGTCTGCGGTTATCGGAATGAGGTCGAAATCCTCAGCAACAGCCATTACCGTAGCTGATGAACGCCGCGCATATGCCATTGGGAGACTGAGAAGGCGCGCGACGGGCTTTTCGTAAGACATCACAAGCCGGGAGACGGGCGGCAGACCGAAGTTCACACCCTTGGGCAAGGGAGGGTAAGGGCGTTGCGTTTTATTTGTCGTGCCTTTCTGTCTCTGCCCCGGGCAGAGATTTTTTTATTGGAGGGAAGAAAATGAAGAAAGTATTATCCGTTTTGCTGGCGGCGCTGCTGCTGTGCGGCAGCATGACAGCGGGCACAAGCGCCCTTGCAGCAGAAAGTAAAAGCACGGCGATTACCGTCAGTGTCTATGACGGCGGCTTTACGCTGGAGCCGACGGAGATAGCTGTCAGCGCCGATTTGTCCGACACATATGCTTCGCAGGTCGGCTGTAACGATGCCGGCGACGAGCCGACGATTTTAGATGCGTTTCTCGCTGTCAGCAAGAAGCTGTACGGCGATGACTTTATGACGAAATCTCCGCTTGTCATTACCGAAAGCTACGGCTGGAAGATGATTACGGCGGCTTTCGGCAAGGATTATCCGGCGCTCGGTTATTACAGAAACGGCGCGATGGCTTCCGGTGTGGAGGAAGCGCTGACGGCAGGCGACGTGCTGGAGATTGATTTCTACCAGAACGCGGATTATTCCGACAAGTATACCTATTTCAATACGAGAAGCGCCACCGTTGCCTCGGGCGATACGATTACTCTGACGGTGACGCAGAATTATTATGACAGCAGCTATAACAACATTATTGAGCCGGCGGCAGGGCTGACGGTGACCGTGGACGGCAAGGAAGCCGCGACGACCGATAAAAACGGTAAAGCGAAGGTCAAGGTCAGCGGTGTCGGCACGCATCTGATTGCCGCGACGGCGGCAAACGATACGATTTTTGCGCCCTGGTGCGTTGTGAATGTATCGGAGCTTACCACCTACGTCCGTCAGGAAGCACGCGCCGCTGCGAAGTATCTCACCAGAGATATTACTGCTATCACCTGTGATGACGCGGTGGATTATCTGATGTACTTAAAGTCCGGCTATTCTGTCAGCAAGTTCAAGAAGGGATTTGTTGCCAGCGTGAAGGAGAACCTGAAAGCGAACGGCGGCAAGCTGATTTCCTCCTACACCGGCGCGGAGGATATCGGTCTTTACGGCGCGGTCATCAGCGCGCTGCGCCTGCTTGGCTACAACCCGCAGAGCTTCGGCGGTTATGATATCGTTAAGGCGTTTGAGGCGGTGGATTTGACCAAAGCGGTTTCCAATCCGTATTACTACCGCGTGGCGATAGAAGCGGCAGGGGAGGATTTCGGCAAAAAGCTCTGTGACGATATGGTCAGCCGCTACTACACCATGGGCAAGGGACTGAATTACTGGGGCTATTCCTGCGACGGCACGGCGTATTTCCTGGCGGCGATTGCACCGTTTAAGAGCAGCTACAAGGCAGAGGTTGCCGATGCGAAAAAGGTCATCAAATCCTATACCAAGAGCAACGGCGCGTTCTGTGACAACACCTATGTGACGACGGTGAACCCCGATTCCACCGCGCTGGCAATGATGGCTTACTCCGCGCTCGGCGACGCCAAGACGGCGTTCAAATACTATCGCTGGCTGGTGCAGGGCTTTGAGGGCAGATGCGGTGTGTTTAAGTACGACGGCGCCTACAATGCCTATGCCACCAAGGACGCGCTGATTGCGCTCGAATATTTCAAGAAAGCGGCGAACGACAGCAGCCTTGTCCACACGAAGCATGTTGCCAAAACGACCGTGACCAAGGCGAAGCCCGGCAAGAACGGCAGCATTGTGAAAACCTGCGCCGTCTGCGGCAAGCGCATCAGCAGAACGGTGATTTACCGCCCGAAGAAGAGCATCAAGATTGCCAAGAAAACATACCGATACACCGGAAAGGCGATTACGCCCAAGGTAACGCTCTATGACAGCAAGGGCAACGTCATTCCGAAGAAATATTACACCGTGAAATACACGAAGAACACCAAGGTCGGCACCGCCAAAATCACCGTCACCTTCCAGGGACGCTACACCGGAAAGCTGACGAGAACCTTTAAAATTGTGAAGAAATGAAAAAGTATATTTTGACCTTATTAGTGGGTATTTGTGCTCTTTGTGGAATTGCGTTTGCCCAAGATTTTTTGATTGTTCACAATGGCGCCAATAAGTTTGGAATGCTGTTGTCTGAAATAGAATCCATAACTCATCCCAGTGGAAATTCAATATATATTGTTCAAAGCGGACAATCAATACCTTATGCAGTATCTAGCGTGGACAGCATTACTATTATTAGTTCAGAAG
>CALGGQ010000375.1 GCA_937915775.1 uncultured Clostridia bacterium
CCTCACGGTCATAGATAATGTAGCCGCCGCCGACAAAATCAGGCGCAGGCAGCGTTTCGGTGATATCATGGTCGGGGTTTTTAATCAGCGCAATCGTCGTGTCGCAGATTTCGCGCAGGTTAAAGGAAGCAATCGAGCTTGCCATACCGACGGCGATACCCGTTGTTACATTGCAGAGAAGGGACGGAAAAGTCACCGGCAGGAGCGTCGGCTCCTTCATCGTGTTGTCGTAGTTATCCACGAAATCAACGGTGTCCTTGTTAATGTCCTCAAACAGCTCTCTGGCAATCGGCGCGAGCTTTGCCTCCGTATAACGCGAGGCAGCGTACATCATATTTTTAGAATACGCTTTACCGAAGTTACCCTTGCTCTCCACATAGGGATACAGCAGGCTCTCGTTACCGCGGGACAGACGAATCATCGTTTCATAGATAGAAGCGTCGCCGTGCGGGTTGAGCTGCATCGTGCGTCCGACGATGTTCGCGCTCTTAATCGTGCCTCCCTGCAGCAAGCCCATATTGTACATCGTATACAGCAGCTTGCGGTGCGAGGGCTTGAAGCCGTCAATTTCGGGAATGGCGCGCGAGAGAATCACGCTCATCGCGTAAGGCATATAGTTGCTTGTCAGCGTATCGACAATATGCTCGTCCTTGACGGTTCCTGCGCCCTGAATATGCACGTTATCGGCAAGCGCGTTGGTATTTATCTGTCTTTCACTGTCTTTTTTCTTAGCCATAAATCCTCATCTCTTTAGTAAATAGTAAGTAGTAAATAGTAAGTAGTTAAGACGGTGCTGCGCACAGCATTATATAATACGGGTGTGGGCGAAGCCCACCCCTAACTACTAACTACTAACTACAAACTACTAACTAATTTGCGGGTGCTGCGCACGGCATTATAATGGGTATGGGCGAAGCCCATCCCCAACTACTAACTACAAACTGCTAACTACTAACTAAAAGGTTAGTTGCGCGGCGTTATCCGCAGGTCCGGGCAGCGCGCCTGCAGCCGGCAGATTCTTGGTGCGGAAGCGCCACGGCTTTTCAAACTCGCCCTCCTGATAAAAGCGCAGGGTTTCGAGCTTGTGGTTCTTCTTCTGCGTCATCACCGCCACGCCGATGGTGTCCTTGGTGGTTTTGGCAGCAATCGCGCCGGTGTTGAGCAGCAGCGTTCGGCCGTTGGTGGACACAAGCACCAGCTCGCAGTCCTCCTCAATGTATTCCATCCCGACGAGCGGCACCTTGTCCGAATACGCTTTCAGGAGCTTCTTTCTGTTCTGCTTCGTCTGGTACGCCGTGATATCCACCTTGGCGACCTTGCCATTTTCAAACGCGAAAATCATATAGCCCTTGTATTCGCGCAGAACGCAGATAAACACGGTCTTTTCGTCCGGCTCCATCTCGAGCTTGGAGGCAACGTAAGTGCCGAGCTGCGACGCCTTTGCGTCCGGAAAATCGTCGAGCTTCGCTTTATACACCTGCGCCTTGTCCGTAAAGACAAGCAGCTCATCCCTGTTCGAACATTCAAAGGTACGGACAACCTCGTCGCCCTCCTTCACCTTCTGTTCGCCGCTCATACGCAGGTTCGCGGTGCGGATTTTGCTGAGGTAGCCCTCCTTCGTAATGAACAGCGTGACGGGGTAATCCGGCACCTCAACAGCTTCGTTGACGTCAAATTCCGCCACCTCGTAGAGAATGGGCGATTTGCGCTCACCGGCGTACCTTTTGCTGACTTCCTCCAGCTCCCTGATAATAATCTTTTTTTGCTTATTCTTGGAAGCGAGAATGCCCTCCAGCTCCGTAATCTCTTTGATTAAATCCTCAATATCCTTGGTACGTTTGAGAATGTATTCACGGTTTAAGTGGCGCAGCTTGATTTCCGCCACGAATTCCGCCTGCACCTTGTCAATGCCGAAGCCAATCATTAAGTTCGGCACAACCTCCGCTTCCGATTCGGTTTCGCGGATAATTTTAATCGCCTTGTCGATATCGAGCAGGATTTTTTCCAGACCTTGTAACAGGTGCAGCCGCTCCGCCTTTTTATCCAGCGTGAACTGCGTTCTGCGGCGCACGCACTCCAGACGGAATTCCAGCCACTCCAGCAGGATATCGCGCACACCCAGCACCTTCGGATACCCTTTTACGAGCACGTTGAAGTTGCAGGAGAACGTATCCTCCAGCGGCGTCATCTTAAAGAGCTTCTGCATCAGCTTGTCCGCATCCGTACCGCGCTTTAAATCCAGCGTGATGCGCAGACCCTTGAGGTCGGTTTCATCGCGAACGTCGCTCAGCTCCTTAATCTTGTTCGCCTTCACAAGCTCCACGATTTTATCTATAATCGCTTCCGAGGTGGTCGTGGGCGGAATTTCCGTGATGTCAATGCAGTTGTACGACTTGTCGTAGGTGTACTTGGCACGGACTCTGACGGAGCCTC
>CALGGQ010000376.1 GCA_937915775.1 uncultured Clostridia bacterium
AATGGCACGGTCACGCTCCTTGAGAACGTTACACTCGACGCGGCGATTGACGTGGTCGGCACCGTGACCTTGGAGCTGAACGGCAAGACGATTACGAACGCGAGCACCTACAATAAGGATTACCTGATCGGCGTGAAGCGCGGCGCGAGCCTGACGGTTCAGGACAGCAGCACCGATAAGACGGGCGCGATCACCAGTGAATCAGTCATGTGCGGCATCAAGATGACGCTGTTAGGCGAGAGCGCGACCGGCACGGCTGCGACTCTTGTTGTGAACAGCGGTTCCATCACTGGCAAGAGCTATGGTATCTCCGGCAACGGCACGCGCCACGGCACGGCGATCACGGTCAACGGCGGCACCCTCACCGGCACCAACGGCACGGCGATCTACCAGCCGCAGGAAGGCACGCTGACCATCTCCGGCGGCACCTTCGTCGGCGAGGACACCGGCATCGAGGTCCGCTCCGGCACCCTGAGCGTGACCGGCGGCACGTTCGAGACGAAGACGAGCGCCTTCTCCTGCAACCCGAACGGCAACGGCACGACCACGAAGGGCGCGGCCATCGCCATCGCGCAGCACACCACCAACAAGAAGATTGAGGCTTCCGTCAAGGGCGCGACCTACATGGTGCCTGACAGTAGCAACGCGGTTTCCGTCTCCGTCCAGGACCCGCAGAACAACGGATTCGGCTACGTGACCGTCTCCACGGACGTCGTCAGTTCCGCTAACATCCCCGACGGGTACTACTGGAAGTCCAACGGCGACGGCACCAGCACTCTGTACACCCTGACCAAGGCGGTCGCGACCGTAACGGCGGGCGCGACCACGACGTCCTACGACAGCCTGGCCGACGCGTTCGCGGCGGCAAACAGAAACGATGCGGGCGGCACGGTGAAGCTGCTCGAGGACGTGACCGTCACAGCGGGCGTGAGCGTCGGCAAGGACATCACCCTCGACATGAACGGCAAGGTCATCAACTACAACCCGACGGTCGCCAAGGCCGACTATGCGGCACTGATCACCGTGGCCGAGGGCGGGAACCTTACCATCACTGGCAACGGCACGATAAACGGCCCGACGAACGGGTCCACCTACGATGGCAAGGTCGTCATCGCCGTCAACAAAGGTGATATACTCCCCCGTTGCTATTTCAACGCCGGATTTTCTGGCGGCAATCAGTCCGCCGTTTTGCTTATGAATCACCTGAATGCGGTTGTCTTTGGAAGCATATTCATCACAGATAGCAGGACAAGTATCCGGAGAACCGTCGTCCACCAGTATGATTTCCAATTCGGAATAACTCTGCTGAATGATACTGTCAATACATTGGCGAAGATATTTTTCAACTTTATAAATCGGCACAATAACAGAAATCATCATTTGCTCCTTATAAATCGCCATACCAAGCTTCCCAGATATAGGGATACCCAGCCTCTTGCCATTCCCATTCAAAATGAGCCCAAATCAAAGAGGAACCGTTACAATCGTACCAAATATAAACAATGATGAAAACAACAAACAGAATGATGACAAAAGGTCTTAACCGGTACATAAATCGGTCAACCGGTGTAGAGAAATACATAGCTTCAGAAACGCCTTTACTTTGGATCTCATTTTCCTGAAACTGCATTCCTAACATAAAGAAAATGGAGCCTATTTGCGGCAATACCCAACGAACAAAACGAGAGAACACAACGGAAATCATCATAATGCCAATCAGGAAGAATACCGTATTCAATGAATACTTGTAGAACTTAGAAAACTCTGAGAACTTATCACTGTTTCTAATATATCTTGAGAAATACAGAATCAGCGAGGATACTAAAATCAGCGTAACAACCATAACATAAAACGCTGTGGAAGAATCGTCACCGGCACGTTGTGAATACTTCTCGCTTCGTTCCGTTATGGCTTGTATGAAGCCAATATCCGTTACGGAACCTAAATAATTCACCAGACGTGTTCCTAAAGCAACGCTAAACAGTAGCAGGAAGTAAAAGAATTTTCCGTCAGTATTGAACGTTATAAATGTGATGATAACAATAACAAGCGCTATAACGCCGCCGGGATGGAAAAAGGCTGCAAGAAAATAACCAATGAAGCAGAGTACAATATGCTTCTTTTCCACAAATTGCTGATAAGCACACGCAAATACAATACCGATAGCAATAGAACTTCTGATACCCGACGCTGAATCATAGAACCAATAGGTAGCTAAGAAGAACAAAGTTCCGAGATATGTATATTGTCTTGAGATATCAAAACGTTTCGAGGCTCTGTAGATAGTCAATAGGGATAAACCGTACGTTATAAATATAGTTACGGAGGATAAGAAATGGTCATACCTTGAGTCCGGTAGTAAAGTAAAAAAACGATAGTAATATTTACAAACAAAATAAGTTTCCCAGCCGAAATTATCATTGGCAACAAGATAGTTGAAAGTACTCTGCCCACCCTCGCGTATTCTGTCAATAAACCAGAAGTACAACTGTAAGTCGTCTGAGCGGTCCGGCACCAGCATATGCGCAAAATAGGCAAAGAGAAGGACCGTAATAAAAAATACAATCCATCTTCTGCGATAAGGAATAATCCAATATAAAACCGTAAATGTGCCTAAAATGAAGAGAAAGAACTGGGTACCAGTTAAAACGGTTGTCAGCATATCGGATCACCCCTTTCTAAAAATAGTAATTAGTTTAAGTAAATTTGCTCTAACTGTTTCGTAACGGATTTAATATCAAAATTCTGAATCACATTGGAATTATCAACAGTCGAGCGGTCAATCTTCAACAATTCTAATATTTTCTGACACCAATCTTCAGGTGTCTTTTTTATTGACATAAATGCAATGTTTTCGTTTAACTTTGTTTTTTCGGTAACCGCGTCTGAGACAACGCAAGGTAGTTTTGACGCCTGCGCTTCGATCAACGTCAGAGGGAAGCCTTCGTGAAGCGACGGGAATACAAAGCAGTCCATCGCCTGATACAGCCGGTTAGCATCACTCCGTAGCCCGAGCATTTTGACGCGGTCATTCAGTTGCAGAACTGTTATCTTTTGCTCCAGCATTTCTCGGTCTGTTCCATCGCCGATTAACAGCAGATAAGCGTTTTCATTATATTTCAGAAACTCTTTGAAGATGTCGATAATGAAGCCCTGATTTTTGACGCTGTATAGCTGACCGATATGACCTAACACAACAGCATCTTCGCTGATACCGAGTTCCTGTCTGACTTCGCTTCTGACTTTAGGGTTATACTGAAAATCCTCTGTCAGTATGCCGTTATTCAGAATAATACCGTGGCGACGGAATTCACGTTTTCCGTAAAGGAACTCCCCCGCTTCCTGCCCGCAGGCAATTTTGACATTGCAAAACAGTTTGAGAAACAGGCGCATTACCTTGCGGTAGACCACGGCAATTGCCTGCTTTTTCCTGGAATAAATAGCGGTGTCGGTATACGGCTGAGAAAAATGGGCGTGCGCCACACGTTTTTTGACGCCGCATTGCTTTGCGGCAAACAGAACAATTCCGCTGAAGAACGGCAGATGGCAGTGAACTATATCGTAGTGATTATCCGTAAACAGTTTTTTATAGTAACGATAACTCTTGAAATAATTCAGCTCACTGTCCGGTACATGATGTACCTTAATGCCCTGCTGCAAAATAACTTCTTCCAAATCCCCTAAGTGACTGCGTCTGACGCAGTATTCACATTCAAACAAATCCGGATTCAGATATTGCTGAAATCTGACAGAGGCAAGATTCAGTCCGCCGTATGAGATGGATTCCGTTACAATTAAAACTCTCTTTTTCGTCATTGATTAACGTTTCTTTCTGTATATGGTTTTCAGTTTTTCCGGCATTGCCCAAGAAAGCAGCGGTTTTAGTGAGTAAAGATAATACTTTGCAGGCAGTTGCAGCATTCTGACACCGCCGAAAACAATTTTGCACGCATCAACGGAATACTTCAGTTTTCTTTTTTTGAGTGCATTACTGTCAAATCTATAGTACAAAAGCACTTCCGGAATATTATAACCACGATAACCGGCTGCAAAAAAGCGATACCATAAATCGACGTCTTCCATTCTGCGTGTACGTTCGTTTGACGTATAACCGCCGAGCGCATCGTATACAGACTTGCGCATCATAATCGTCGGGTGGAAGAAAGGATTCACTTTCGGCACGTCATATACGGTCGGTTCTTGAATCTTATGAATAACCTCGCCCAATCCCTCTGCATTAAAGAACTGCACCTCAGAGCCCACAACACTGTATTCAGGATGTGCATCCAAACAGGCAACCTCAACAGCAAAGCGCTGCGGCAGGCATTTATCATCGTCATCCATACGGGCGATATACTCTCCGCTTGCCGCCTTCAAGCACCGGTTTAAACAGCCGGACAGCATCAGGTTTTTCTCATTATGCAGGATAATGAATTTTTCGGGATAACGCTCTTTGTATTCCTCAAGGATTGGCGGCGTACTGTCTGTTGACGCATCATTACAGATAACGAACTCCCAATCGGTAAAGGTCTGGGCGAGAACGGAATCAATGGATTCACGCACTGTCTTTTCGCCATTATATACGCCCATTATTACGGATACCTTTGGCATAACTACCTCCGTCTGAACACTTTATCAAACGCCTTTTTGAAAAAGCCTAATGCATAAAGCAGGTTAAACTTTCCCGGGATTCTTAAATCAATCACTTCCACACTGCCGAGCTTGTTATAGGTGTGAATTCCGTCAATTGTAATTGTTTTATTCAGCGCAATATCTTTGTATGTAAACGTATCGAGCAATTCCTCACTGAAGCCGTCTTTGTCCAGTTGAGTTATTTCATTAAGGTTCAGGCGCTCGCCGTAGGAATCACCGCAATCCTGAGAAGGACGGATAAGCTTTCCGTTAATCTCGCAAACAGCACCGGCGCCTCTTGCATTTGAAACATCCCTTTTAACCGGATTGTTATCACAAGAGATGACCGCGTCTCCGTGAGTATAATACAAATCCACCCTGTCATAAACATGGTTTTCATCAACTGTTTCGCTGATGAAATATTCCGTATTATCTTTTTTGAAGCGCACTGTGTCCACTACGTTCTCATTCAGGAGCACGCGCTCTTTGATCCATTGGTCAGGAAAAGAGGTACATTTCAGACGAAACAGTTCACCGCTTTTTGCCGATTCCGGAATAATAAATATCTCGCCGTTATCCTCATAGATGAACGGGAAAGACAGATGAGAATCATATTCAAAGATAATATGAATATCACCGAATCCGTCTTTGGCAAGCGTTCTATAGCCCAGCAAACCTTTACGCTTAAAAATATCAAACGCTTCAAAGAAAAGATATAGAACACCGTCTTTTTCAAAAAGAAACGGATCGGCAGTCCAGAAGCGCTTGGAATTCTCTATAACAGTAAAAGGTGTTTTTTTATCGTCAAGAATAGAAATGTGCTCGTTTACATTAAAACGCACGGCACACGTCCATGACCACATTTCATAAATCGCTTTTAATTTCATTTGTCACCACAATAATATTTTACTAAGAGCTCTGTTACGCTGCTTAAATCCCAGCCAGATCGTTGCATTTCGGTAAGCGTGTTTCTGCGCTCCGTGCTGCTGATGTTGATACATTCCTCTGCCCAGTTTTCGGCAGAGCCGCTCAGCGATTTCAGATGCACCAAATCCGTTACAGCAGCTTCGTGGCTGACGCTGTCGGACATCAGCACGGGAAGCCCTGCAGCCTGCGCTTCAATGACAGATACCGGCAAGCCCTCCCTCGTTGACGGGAACAGGAACACGTCGCACGCCTGCAGTAAGTCGGGAACGTTGCTACACATTCCCAAAAACAGTGCTTTATCTTCTATGCCGTATTCTTTTACCTTGTTTTTAAGCTCGTCCGTATCGGTGCCGCCCATCATCAGCAGCACGACATCGGAACGTTTTTTTACTATTTCATTGAATACATCTAACAGAAATCCGTGGTTTTTCTGCGGGATATCCGTTCTGCCGATATGACCGATAACCAGCTTGCCGTCAAGCTGACGTTCGCTTCTGACTTGGTTCCTGATGTCGATATCATAGGCAAATCGCTGACATTCAATCGCATTATTGATGACGGTAAACGGTCGGTTACCGTACCAGAATTTGCCGGCAAGGTCGGAACACGCAAATTTGTCTTTCAAGCAATACTTGGCATACAGGCTCAGCAGTTGATTCCGCCTGCCGTTGCCCTTGAGCGAATATTCCGAGGAATGACAGTGCACACAGATTTTCTTAATACCGGCGTTTTTCGCTGCCGGCGCAATGAACACGGCAAAATGCGGCGCGTGAATATGTAGTGCAGACCATTCGCCATGGTGCTGTTCAAATAGGTCTTTGATATCCTTTGACTGCGGCGGCTTGCCGATTTTGAATACTCTGCCGCCGAGGGCTTCAATATCGTGCTGCCGCGTTTGCTCCGTCTCGTGAAAATAGACGATATCAAATTTGATGTTTTCCGGCATCGCCTTGGCAAAATTGAGAATCACGCTCATAATGCCGTTGGCAATCCCGATATCGGGAATCATATGTAGAATTCTCATAGCTCTTTACATTAATCCAAGCGACTGATAAATCTCAAATAACTGACAGTTAACATTTTCGATGCTGAATTTCTCAACACCGGCAAGACTTGCCTTACCGAACTGCTCAATGCGCGCGGGATTTTCAATCAGTTCTATCATTCGCTGCGCCATCATTTCACTGTCATTGAGCGGAATCAGATAGCCGTTTACGCCGTCCTGAACCAAATCGTTATTACCGCGCACATCGGACGCAATAATCGGATTGCCGAGCGCCATCGCTTCAATCAGGTTAATCGGCAGTCCCTCCTGCCGGCTGGAGGAAACGGAAATATCCGCCAACGCATCGAGCTTGAAGATATCACGGCGATAGCCCATAAATTCGACATAGGCAAGCAGATTGTTTTCCTCGCAATACTGCTTTGCCGGTTCGATATAGGTTTGCAAGCCGGGCATCAGCAGTTTGACGTTTTGGTATTTCTCCGTAACAAGCTTCAATGCTTTGAGCAGCATCAACTGATTTTTTCTTTCACAAAAATCTGCAGGATAAATCATGACAAACGCATCCTGCGCGATACCGTATTCTTCACGGAGCGCCGCTTTTTCCGCAGCATCTGCCGGGGAGAACCGGCTTAAATCCACGCCGACGCCCGGAACGAACACAATTTTCGGCGTCTTGAAGCCACTTGTTGTTGCCAGCTGATAATCCTCGCTGTTAATCGTAATCAGACAATCGGTAAACTGCGAAAGATATTTTTCAATCGGGAAAAAGACGCGCCAGTTAAAAGTGGAAGCGCCCTTGTAAAAATGAAAGCCGTGAGCAGTATAAATGACTTTCAGTCCTGTCTTTTTTCTGACATTCTTTGCCGCAAGACGTGTTACAACGGCGCCCATCGGCGTATGGCAATGCACGGCGTCATAATCATTTTCTTCAATGATTTTCTTCAGCACGCGGTATGCTTTGACATTATCAAAGCTGTACGGGCTTCTGGAAAACGGCACCTCATATACCTTGTCGATAATGGAGGTATCAAGCCCCTGCTTATCTGCCGAATTATCGCGGTACGCCGCTTCCACCGTATGTCCCTGTGCTTTGAGTGCGCGTATGAAAGGCATATGAAATTGTCCGACATGGCTTCTTACCGTGGCGACAAATAAAATCTTCATATCACTTGATTAACCCTTCAATCAGTTTTTTGAGTTCTTCGTGTTTAACGTTAAAGTATTCCGCATCCTGTGCTGCAAGAAATGCTTCATATTCTCTGTTGGCACGGACGCCGCTTATAAAGGTATCTTTTACCTCATTCAAATCGGTAATGATATCGGTATTGCAAAAGGCTCTCGCCAGAATCGCCATGGACGAGCCGAGGCGGTAATGCTCTGTCAGCACGTACTCAGCAGGCACGGCAAGTTCGATACCCACAGCGCCGACGCCGCCGATGCCGAATGGAATATCCGTTTTCTTAATCTTACTAACCAGCTCATCAACTGTACCGTCAACGAGCAGTTCAAACATCATATGCTTATGCTGCGATAGATATAAGTCATTAAGACCGATATGAATCTCATCTATGCCGTCCAGCGTGAGCACCTCATCAAGTGCATACCGCGCTTCATCGGTTTCCAGCAGAAGCATCGTTTTTGCCCTGCCGCCGACATAGTGAAGAAAGCGCCTGACGTCCTCCGCTGTTTTCCACATCGGCAGCATAATGTAATCTGCTCCGGCAGCAACGACCTCGTTAATCTCCTGCTCGGAATAATCACCGATGGGATTCACGCGCACCAGCAGTTTTGCCTTCTGAAGAACGCTGCGCAGGTTTCTGACATCCTCTACGGTATGACGGTTTTTCACCGTATCCATCTTCGGCTGCCGCAGCTCCTTGCCGATATATTCCATATCAACGAAGATGCGGTCAACGCCGGCATCCTCTGCAATGCGTGCAATCTCGGGACGCTTGGTTATGTAAAAAAGCTGCAGCATTAAACGTTCACACTCTCTTTTTCTTCCTCCGGCAGTACCTCATCGGCAGCAGAGCCGACAACCGTTACGCCGTGATTGAGGTTATCCTCATTTTTCAGCACCTTAAACAGCGTTTTGAAAATGATTTTAATATCCAATGGCAACGAGCAGTGATCCACATACCAGACATTCAGGCGAATGCGCTCGTGCCATTCCACTTCTTTTCTGCCGTGCGTCTGCGCCCAGCCGGTGATGCCCGGTCTGACTTCAAACATTCGCTGCTGCTCCGGCGTGTATTCGCTGATATCCCACGGATGATACGTCAGCGGTGGACGGGGGCCAACAAAACTCATATCGCCTTTTAAGATGTTAATCAGTTGCGGCAGCTCGTCAAGGCT
>CALGGQ010000377.1 GCA_937915775.1 uncultured Clostridia bacterium
GGAACGGCGGAGCCGATTGTGCTGACCCCGCTCAACCGCGATGAGAACACGAAATGCGGTAAGATAAAGAACATCCGCTTTTCCGACATCACGGCAAAGGGCGAAAACGGTGTGATGATTCACGGCAGCGCCGACAATCCGATTGAGGATATCACGTTTGAAAACTGCCGTATCACGTTGACGAAAACGTCCAAGTGGCCGTGCGGCATGTACGACCTGCGTCCCTGTCTTGACTGGGGTGTGGAAAAATATGACAACGCCGCGTTCTTCCTGCGCTATGCGAAAGACGTTACGATCATGAAAACGAAAACGGCGTGGGGCAGGCTGTGCGACAGCTATCGCTATGCGATTGACGCGGAAAATGTGGAAAACCTCGAGCTGGTGCGCTTTGACGGCAAGGCGGCGCGCGAGGAATGGGAAGATTACAGACTCAATAATGTCAGAATGGTGAGGTAATAAACATGACGGAATTAAAATGGTATAAAGTAAGCGGTATTCATTTTGAAAACAATGTACAGAACGGCACGCAGCTGAAGCTGAAGAATGCTGTCAAATATAATGTTAATTATTTCGGCGAGGAAAAGCGCTGCGCCGGTAAGCTGGATTTTACCGTGTCCGACGAGCAGATGCAGCCGTTTGAAATCCGCATTCAGATGGAAGCCGTCTTTACCTATGACGAAGGCGACAACAGAGCGGATATTCATGTGGATTCCTTTGCGCAGCTCTTCCCCTTCCTGCGCCAGGTAATCAGCGGCGTGACCTCCATGAGCGGTATGCCCGCGCTGATGATACCCTTTATGCGCCTCAACCGCGATAGCGTGAACATCAACAATGCCGGCGAGGAGGAGAGCAGCCCGCTCAACTGACGCAATGGATTTATGCGAGGAATGCTGGTACAATGTCTTTGATGAGGAGAGCGGCGAAAGCCTTTGCGATTTGCAGCTGGACGAGGACGAATACGCCCGCCTGATGGCGTCGCCCGCCCGCGGCAAAAGCTGCCCGTACTTCCGCCCCGATATCGGCGAATACGGCATTGTCAGAAAACAGAATTAGTAAGCAGTGAAAGAACCGTCTCAGTCACGTGAGACGGTTCTTCTTTTCATTTTATAAAAAAGCTCATTCAAAACGGTGTTATGACTTTGTAATGACGGTTTTCTTTTTCGACCACGAAGAATAATACTTTTTGCCGTTTACCGTCTTATAGGTACGGATACGCACATAATACTTTTTCTGTGCTTTCAGCTTTCGTATTGTTTTGCTGACAGCCGTGTTCTTTTTGATAGTGACCGTCTTTGCGTTTTTGAAACTGCTACCGGTGCTGTATTGGATTTGATATCCGGTCGTCTGCGTCGCCTGCTTTTTCCATTTCACCGAAAAGCCTTTTTTTGTCGCTGTCATTTTGGCAATACTCGTCGCTTTCGGGTTAATCTTGAAACTCAGTTTCTTGGTGCCGCTGAATTTTCCTTTAAACTTAATGGTAACGGTTGCTTTACCGACAGCTTTATTTTTAGCATAACTGACGGTGTACTCCGTATTTGGAATTACCTCACCGGCGGTATTCTCAACCACTACAGACGGCTTCCTGACTTTTCCGTTGTACACATATTCCGTCTTTTTAAGCCGGATGGAACCAGGTCGAAAAACAACCGCTTCTTTGGTTTTGTCGCAAATGCAGCAGTGCTGAACGGCAGTTCCGTCAGCGGTCAATGTGGCAGGTGAAACAGGAACGCCACCATCCCACGCATGGTTAGAGGCACTATGAACAAATCCGTAATGAATCTTTGCTTTCGTTAAGCATCCGTTAAAATAGCCTTTAATCGAAATGGCTTGCCAGTCCTTCTGACTGCCGCCGAAATAAACATCCGTCAACGCTTTGCAGCGGTAAAATGCCTCCTCCTTGATGCTTGTCACGCTTTGGGGAATATAAATAGCAGTTAAGGCAGTACAATCACTAAATGCACCTTCGCCAATGCTTTTGATGCCGTCAGACAGGTTGACGGATTTCAAGCCCTTGCAGCAAAAGAACGCATAGTCAGCGATGCTTTTGATGCTGTTCGGGAGGGTAACGCTCTCTAAACCAGTACAGCCTTTAAACGCATATAAATCTATTCTTTTGACGCTGCTCGGGATGGTAATGCTTTGTAAACCTTTGCAGCCGTAAAAGGCAAAGGCACCGATGCTTGTAACACTGTTCGGAATGGTGACATCTGTCAAGCCGGAACAGAATTCAAACGCACTGTCACTGATGCTTTTAAGATTGCTCGGGATATGAATGCTTTTCAGTCCTTTGCAGCCGTAAAAAGCATTGTCGCCAATTCGGTTAACGCTGTTTGGAATAGCAATACTTATCAGAGCTTGACAATCGTAAAAGGCAAAGTCACCTATACTGTAAATACCCTCCTCTAAGATGATTTCTTTACACTTTGCTCGGCTGATGTACCACGGGGTACACTGATAGTCGTAATAATCATTGGCATAGTTCGGCTGAAAGTTCTGAATCGTACCGGAACCCTTTGTTAAGGTAACCTTTTCAATGTTACTGCACTGATAAAACGTATCTTGGCTGTAACAGATTTTTGCGGAACAAGGCATCGTAAAC
Organism: uncultured Clostridia bacterium; assembly: GCA_937915775.1. Taxonomy (GTDB): domain Bacteria; phylum Bacillota; class Clostridia; order Oscillospirales; family Acutalibacteraceae; genus Eubacterium_R. The sequence continues at coordinate 2,600 of CALGGQ010000377.1, forward strand.
TCTTTGAGCCCCTTACAGCCGAAAAATGCACCGTCCTCAATACTTTCAACACTGTCGGGCAGTGTTATGCTTTTTAGTGCTGTACATTTCGCGAATGCGCCAGCCTCAATGCATGTAACGCTTTCGGGGATGGTAACAGTTTCTAATGCCGTGCAAAGATAAAAGGCGTTTTCAACGATATCGGTTATCCCATTCGGAAGGGTAATACCCGTCAAGCCCGTACAGCCCTCAAAGGCACACGCACCTATGTTTTTGACACTATCCGGAATCGTGATACCTGTTAAACCGCTGCAGCTGTAAAACGCAGAATCAGCAATCGCCTTTGTTCCGGACTTAACAGTATAAGAACCGGAAGCAGCGCTTTTGCCTCTTATTAAATAATCGCCGATGTACAGAACATTGTCTTCCCAATTGGTAACGGCGTTATAATAGCCGGTTTTAAAAAAAGCATATTCACCGATATAAGTAACGCCATCTCCTATCGCGATGTCCATCAGCGCTGTACATTCGGAAAAAGCACCTGCTTCTATGGTTTCCACGCTGTTTGGCAGGAAGATACTTGCAAAGCTTTTGCATCCCTGAAAGGCATAAAAGCCAATCATTTTTATATTGTTTGGCAGAATAATGCTTTGTAGACTTTTGCATCCGCAGAATGCCATCGTGCCGACTTTTGTTACACTGTTTGGTATAGTAATGCTTGTTAAGCAGTCACAGCCTTCAAAGGCACAATCGCCGATGCTCGTGACGCCGTTTTCAATAACAACCTTTTTAATTGACTCATCATAGAAAAACGGCGAGCCTTCCACATCGTGCCACATATCGCCGCTACCGCGGATGGTGAGCGTGCCGGTAGAGGTATCAAAAGTATAGGTTACATTATCACCGCATAAGCCGCTGCTTTCCATCGCGTCAGCCGAAAAGTTCAGACCTGTCATAACACACAAAAAGATGATAGCAGAGAGTAGCAGACCGAAGCGTTTTTTCATCATATATTCCACCTTTTCAATAAGGATTATCAAGTATTATTATATCATAAGGTCAAATTATCGTCAACAAAAAGCAGTCTCACACAGGTAGGGCGGTTTTCTACGTGAAAATCTGTCATATCCCGCAGCGAAATAACGAAGGTCAAATTTAGTCTGACCTATGCACGAAATGTGAATAAAACGGCAAAAAAATATTTTTTTGCGATTTTTATGGTCCAATTATGCATAAAACGTGAATAAAATCGGTCAAAACCACCCTATTAGTGAAAGGACTTTTTCGCACCGAAAGCGAAAAGGAGCCTTTCAGGCGGCTGAAGGGAAAGGACGGATAAAAATGTTAAACCGCAAAAAGACGAACGAAAAAAAGGTGGAAAAGGCGCTGCTGCAGCTGGCAACCGGCGATGTGAGCGACGCTGTGCTGCTGCTTTTTCTGAGCGAGGAGGAAGCGCTGCAGAAGGTGCCGAAGCTCAACCTTTTTAACGTGAGTGAAATCAAGCGCCCGAAGGGCGGCGGGCTGGAAATCAAATTCTTTGACCGCATCAAAGCCTGCGAGCGGCTGCGGGACGGCAGTCCGGCAGCAGAGGGCGAGGAGCTGAGCTTTTATGAAGCTCTTGAAAAAAGCGCTGAAAACATGGGACGTGTAGTCAACGATGATTAAGTTCAGACCTTTTTCAACCAAACAGCTCCTTGTGCTGAACTGGTGGTGCCGCAGCAGCCCGTTTCATGACAGAAACGGCATTATCTGCGATGGCGCGGTGCGCAGCGGCAAAACGCTGTGTATGTCGCTGTCCTTTGTCAGCTGGGCGTGCTGCCATTTCGGTGATACCTCCTTTGCCCTTTGCGGAAAAACCATCACCTCTCTGAGACGAAATGTCATCACCCCGCTGATACCGATATTAAAGTCGCTCGGCTTCGGGGTGGAGGAAAAGCTCTCACAGCACCTGCTGCTTATCAGAAAGGGCCACGCGGAAAACCGCTTTTATCTCTTTGGCGGAAGGGATGAGAGTTCCGCCTCCTTAATACAGGGTATGACCCTGGGCGGTGTCCTTTTTGACGAGGTAGCGCTGATGCCGCGCTCCTTTGTGGAGCAGGCGCTGGCACGCTGCTCGCTGGAGCAGGCAAAATACTGGTTTAACTGCAATCCGGAGCATCCGTATCATTGGTTTTTTAAAGAGTGGATACAAAAAGCCGAAGGTAAGAATATGCTCCTGCTCCACTTCACCATGGAGGACAATCCTTCCCTGTCACCGCAGGTGAAAAGCCGCTACAAAAGCCTTTATTCCGGTGCGTTTTACGAACGGTTTATCGAGGGAAAATGGGTGGCAGCCGACGGGCTGGTTTATCCAATGTTTCAGCCGGAGAAGCACATCAAAAGTGCTTCGCACTTCGATAGGTACTACCTCTCGTGCGATTACGGCACGGTGAACCCCTTTTCGCTTGGGCTGTGGGGACGCGCGGCAGACGGCTGGTACCGTATCCGGGAATATTACCATTCCTCGCGCGATACCGGCAGGCAGCTCACAGATGAGGAATACTACGACGCCCTCTGTGAGCTTGCCGGCGGCCTGCCGATCACAGCGGTGATTATCGACCCGTCGGCAGCCTCGTTTATTGAAACCGTGCGGCGGCACGGAGCATACACGGTCATCAAGGCGGACAACGACGTTCTGAGCGGCATCAACCGCGTCTGTCAGGCACTGAAAAACGGAGAAATTTTTATCTCTCCCCTTTGCAACGACGCCATCCGTGAATTCTCTATCTACCGCTGGGATAACGGCAGCCGCCGCGACGCACCGAAAAAGGAAAACGACCATGCAATGGACGACATTCGTTACTTCGTTCAGACCGTTCTGGACAGAGAAGAGGACGACTGCTCGTTTTCCGTTGCCATAGAAAGGAAGTGATGCCGTGGGCATATTTAACAAGAAGAAGGCTCAGCCCTCCGAAGAAGGGGCAAGCGTCTCCGTTCAGACCGGCTCGCCTGTCTCGCACCCGTTTTACACGCTGAGCAGCTGCAGCGGCTCGTCCCGCCTGAAGGCAGGCGTATACCGTGCGCTGCGCGAGGGCGTACCCGTCATTGACAGCGCGATTTACAAAATCGTCCGACTGGTCGGCGGGTTCACGTTTGAGACCGGCAACGAGGCGGTGGACAGAGAGATGCAGACATTCTTTGAAATGATTAACGTCGGCGGAAACCGGACGGGCCTTCATTCCTTCCTCGACACCTATCTCGAACAGCTGCTGACCTACGGAACCGCCGTGGGCGAAATGCTTTACGATGAAAACGGGTTTTATGCACTGTATAACGGTGCGCTCGAAACCGTAGAGCTGCGGCGACAGGATAACGCGCTCGGCGTTGATTTTTACAACGTATCGGGCGGCACGCCGAAGAAGATTGAGCACAGCGAAAAGCTGCTGCTCAGCGTGCTGAATCCCGAGCCGGAAAGCCTGTACGGCACGAGCCTGCTGCGCGGTCTGCCGTTCGTCAGCGACATCCTGCTGAAAATCTATGCCAGTATCGGCAACAACTGGGAACGCGTCGGCAATCTGCGCTATGCGGTCACTTACACGCCGCAGGGTGACGCGACGGACAAGGCTTTTGCCCGCGAGCGCGCAAACCAGATGGCGTCTGCCTGGCGCGAGGCAATGAGCAGCAAGGACAGCATTAAGGACTTTGTTGCCGTGGGCGATGTGAAGGTCAGCGTCATCGGCGCCGATAATCAGGTGCTCGACAGCGAGGTGCCTGTACGCCAGATGCTGGAGCAGATTATCGCCAAAACAGGCTTAATGCCGTATATGTTCGGGCTGAACTGGTCCACCAGCGAGCGTATGGCAACGCAGCAGCTGGACATCCTGACCACCGAGCTCGAGTCCTACCGCCGTCTGCTGACGCCGGTGCTGAAAAAAATCGCCTCCGTCTATCTCGCAACGTTCGGCATTAACGAACGCGCCGAGGTCGTCTGGGAGGATATCACCCTGCAGGATGAAACTGAGCTTGCCCGCGCAAGACTGTATAACGTACAGGCAGACAGACTTTTAAAGGAGGCTGATGAATGAGCAGCAAAATCGAAAAAAGCTTTTTAAAGGACGGCGAGCTGGAAAAAATCAACCGCTACGCTGCCAGGGAGCTGACGGCAGAGGACATCTTTGTCTTTACCGCCACGCTCTGCGATAACGACATTGACAGGGATTATGAAAAATTCAGCACACAAGCGCTTGAGGAGCTGGCAGCGCTGTTTATCGGCAAGACAGTCATTGCAGACCATTCGATGAAAAGCGCAGACCAGAAAGCCCGTATTTTTGACACCTATGTGGAACGTCAGGAGGGCAAAAAGACGGCGGACGGCGAAGCGCTATATGCGCTCAAGGCGCGCGCCTATCTGCCGGTGTGCGATGAAAATCAGGCGCTAATTCGCGATATCGAAACCGGTATCAAAAAGGAGGGCTCCGTCTCCTGTTCAATGAAAAAGCGCACCTGCTCCGTCTGCGGTCAGGACAAAGCGCAGAGCCGCTGTGAGCATCAGCCCTCCAAAACGTATAACGGCAAGCGCTGCTATACGATACTTGAGGAGGCACAGGACGCCTATGAATTCAGCTTTGTTGCCGTACCGGCGCAAAAGAATGCAGGCGTTACCAAAGCCTATTCCAAAACGGAGGAATGCAATATGGAGGATTATTTAACCACAATCAAAGCGTGCTCCGATGAGGGTATCACCCTCACGGGCAAGCAGGCGAGCGGGCTGGCGGATTACTTAGCGCGCTTGGAGGACGAGGCAAAGCTCGGTGAAGCGTACAAAAAGGAGCTTTCAAAAGCTGTCAGCGCTCTGCTCAGACAGAAGCTCCCGCAGCTCGATGCGGGACTGATTCAGTCCGTCGTCTCCGTGATGACTGCCGAGGAGCTCATCGGCTTCAAAAAGGGGCTGCAGGAACGCAAGGAACCGCAGCCGCAGCTGATGACAAAGCAGGAGCACGGCAGCCGCAAGGATTATTCACAGTTTAAGATTTAGGAGGAATCATATGGATATTTTACACAACGGATTTCACACCGATTGTATTACACTCGAAACGGGCGGCAACGTATCCGTCGGTTTACCGGTCAACATCTCTGATGACGATAAATGCGCAGTAGCAACAGCCAATAGCGAATTCATCGGCGTCGCCGTCTCTAAACGCAACAATCAGGTTTGCGTCCAGTTAACCGGTTATGCGGAGGTTTCCTACACGGGAAGCGCTCCGACCCTTGGTTACTGCGGTCTTCTTTCCGCAGGAACAAACGGTGTAAAAGCAGGAGACGGCAGAAAATACAAGGTATTAAAGGTAGATACCGCCAAAAAAACGGTCGGCTTTATTCTTTCATAACACAAGGAGAAAATCACTATGGCATTTGATAATATCAAACTGGAAAAGGGTCTTTATACCACCGGCAAAAGCTTTACGGCAGCGCTCGAGGCACTTGACCCGTCGGAAAACTATATCGGCACAGAGCTCGAGGGACTGGATGCCTATCAGCGCCAGCTTAAGCGCTTTGACATCAAGGTGAGCGGCAGTCATTCCGACAACGTCGCCAAGTTTTTCAAAACGACCGATTCTGCAGCACTGTTCCCCGAATTTGTGGCGCGTGCCGTCAGACAGGGTATGGAGCAGGACAACCCGCTTGATAAAATTCTGGCAACCACCACGGAAGTGGACTCACTGGATTACAGAGCCATCTCTACCGACATGGACAACAGCTCCATTGAGCCGGCACATATTGCCGAAGGCGCTGCGATTCCCGAAACGGTGATTCGCCTGAAGGAAACGCTGACGCCGCTGACCAAAAGAGGCAGAATGCTGGTAGCCTCCTATGAGGCGGTGAAGTTTCAAAAGCTTGACCTCTTCTCCCTGATTCTCGCACAAATCGGCAACGCCATTGCCAAAGCACAGCTGATTGACGCCGTTAACGTCATTTTATCATCCTCCGATGTTCCGTACATTACCATCGGCGAAAACGATACCGGCATCACCTACTCTTCCCTGCTGAACCTCTGGGAAAGTCTGGGCGATTATCAGCTGACAACGCTGATGGCAAACAGCGCGCAGATTAAGGATATTCTGACGCTTACGGAATTCAGAGATGCAGCAGCAGGTCTTGATTTTCACGGCAGCGGCAAGCTGGTAACACCGTTCGGTGCGGAGATTATCCGTATCGGCGGCTATGATTTGGACAGCAGAGTAATCGGCCTTGACAGCCGCTACACACTGGAAAAAGTGCAGGCAGGAGGCATTCAGACAGACTTTGACAAGCTGATTGACCGCCAGCTGGAGCGCGCAACCGTTACGGCGATTGCCGGCTTCTCGCTGATTAACGTCAATGCTGCAACGATTCTGGATACCGTTATCGCATAAGGAGTGATACGATGCTTGACACAGCAAAGGTCACCCGTCTGCTGACAACCATCAGCCCGCTGACTGCCGAGGAGCTGGCAAGCTACAGCGATGTGATTGCTGCGGCTGCCGCCGCCTTTGAGGACAGCGAGGACGAGCAGACGAGCACAAGGCTTGCGCTGATTGCTGCCGCCAGAGCCAACTATCTGATTGCTTTAGCGCAGAGCGGCGACAGCCGCATCACCTCTTTTAAAGCAGGTGATGTCAGCATTACCGAAAGCACCGACGCCGTTGCTGCCGCCAAGGCGCTGATGGAGGAAATGGAAAGCACCGGACACGGCATTACCGCTGACAGCGGCTTTGTGTTCCAAACCGTTTAACAATATGACGGCTGCCGTTTGGCAGCCGTCCGACAGGAGGCAATATGAAAACAGATAACAGCACAATCATTGAACACTGCCTTACCCGCTTCGGAAACGACGTCCGTTTTCTGCGGGAGGACGGCAGCGTGCTCCCTGCCAGGGCGATGGTGCAGCCTGCCTGGACGAGGATGAAGCTGCATTTTGAGGAAAAGGCAGGCAAGGCAGGACGTTATGTACCGCTCTACTTTTATTACATCGGTCCCGCCTGTATCAACATTCTTCAGGAAACGGAGGATACGGTGCTGCTCTGCGGCGGAGAAAAGTATTACTTTACGCAAAAGGAAGCGGTGACCGTTGCCGGCACGGTGCAGTATTACCGCGGTATCCTAAAACAGTTTAAGGAGGAAGCCAATGTATCTGACGACTGAAACACAGAATATCTGCCGTCTGTTGGGAGAGAGCGAACGGCTCTATGACACGCGCATTTTGCAGGCATATCCGTTCGAATACCAACCGACAAAACCGCGCCACGCCGTTATTTGCGTATCGCCAGACGGCGCTGATTATAACGCCTGCTCGCTCGGTCAGAGCGGCTTTCAAGGCAGCTATCGGATTGCGCTTGATTTTTTCGTGCCGCAGCGCTTCGGCTCACCCGTCACACAGGATATTCTGGAAGATGCGCTGTGCGCCGTCAGGGATACGGGCGTCAGCCGCATACAGACGGGTAAGATTCAAAGCGATAACGAGCTCGGCTGCTTTACCGTCAGCTGTATTCTGACTTACCCGTCAGTACTCTATCTTACGGAGGAGAAACTATGGACACCAACGAGAGAACAATAACCACCGCCGATGCGCACGAGGAGCCGAGCGTTACCGACAGCGCCGAACGTCTCAGCCGCTTTTTATCGCTTGACGCAAGGCGCTATGACAGCACAGGGAGGAACACGATATGAAATGGATAACCATGCAATACAAAGGCTTTACCTTTCACATCAATCCGAAAACAGTAAAGCTGCAGATGACAAAAAGCATCAGCACGGCAAAGCATCCTTTTTTTAAAACAGACACACAGGAAACCGGCACGCTGCCCTGCACCGTCAGCGGCAGCGGTATTCTGACAGGAAAAGACGCCGGCGAGCAGGCGCTGCGGCTGGCGGCACTGTTTCAGCAGAAGGGCTCCGCAACCTTATTTGCACCGTCCCTGCCTGCGCTCAGAATGTATTTTCAGTCGCTGAGCATCAGTAATGACGCCGAAAGCAGCGCCCTGCAATACACCGTCACCTTTGTGCAGGATACAGGCGCCAAGCAGCCTGTCTACGATTTCGGATATACGTTTGCCAAGGCGGGCGAAAACCTGTTTGACATCGCCAACCGCACCGGCACACCGCTGGAAACCGTGGTGGCAGCCAACGACTTTGCCACGCTCTTTGCCGTTCGGGAGGGGGATAAGGTATGGCTGAGATAACCGTACAGCTAACAGCCATCGACGGAAAGATGATAACGGTAAACAACCCTCTTTCTCTGACGCTGGCGAGCGAAACGGCTGCCGCCTGCGACAGCCTCAGCCTGCGCTTTACGGCTGAAGCGCCCCTGCCGGAACTGATAACCGCAACGGTGCTGCATGCCGGCGTCAAGATTTTTTTCGGCTATCTGGATATGCAGCGGGAAACGGCAAACGGAAACAGCATCACCGCGGACGTTTATGCACGCTCCTCCGCCTGTGTTCTGGTGGATAACGAGGCGGAACCGTTCACGTATCTCAGCCCGTCGGCAGAGGCGCTTTATGTGCTTCACGCAAGACCATTTGGCTTTGAAAACCGCCTGCCCGCACTGTACTGTGAGGCAGACTACGCCGTGGAAAAGGGCACGAGCTGCTACGGTGCCGTCAACCGCTTCGTCTACGGTATCAGCGGCAAAAGCATTCGCATCAGTCCCGAGGGAGCGCTGTATCTTCCCGACGGAAAAGGCAGTCTGCCCCTTGATAAAAAGGACATTCTCCGTGAAATCCGCACCGTCAGCCGCGGCGGTGTCTGCCACCGGATTGATTACAAAACAGAGGGTGACAGACAGTACCGGCACCATATCAAAAGCCGCCGGCTCGAACGGCTGGGTATACAGAGCAGCAAGAAGCTGAATCTCGCTTCTCTGCCCGCCTGGCAGCGCGCCTTCACATTGAAGCGCCAGCTGTATGATGCCGCACGCGAATACCGGAAGGCAGAGCTGCTGGTGAGCGGCGCCATATTTTCTGAGCTCTATACGCCGGTCACTTATCTCAGTCCCGTCTTCGGCAGCATTGACGGCTACTATGTTGACGGTGTTCGCATCACGCTTGACGGCAACGGCTGGCGCACGCAGTTCACGCTTTTGAAGCAGCAAGAATGGGAGGAAATCAATTATGTGGCTTAGTCAGCAACTGACGCCGAACGAACAGATGCGGCAGGCGGAGCGCGGCACGGTTACTCTTAACACCGCCGACGGTCTGGAAACAGAGGGTACCGCCAGCACACGGCATATGGCACTGTATGCGCCGTACGGCTACCGCGCGGCGGTGCCTGTCGGCGAGGAGGTGCTTCTGCTGCCGCTGGCGGACGGTATCGCCGCAGCCGGTACCCGCGTTTGTACGGACGGTCTGCAGGCTGGCGAGGTGGCGCTCACCTCCGCAGGCGGCGCCTCGCTGCTGCTGAAAAACGACGGCACCGTGGTGATTAACGGCGCGCTGGTCATTAACAAGGAGGGACAGCTACAAAATGGCACTTAAATTGACAGACGGCGACTATGAAAAGGCAGCCGACGGCGTTCATCTCAGAGAAGTGGACGGACTGGATACGCTGCTGCAGAGCGCATGGATAGCGCTCAGAGCCGAACGCCGCCGTTTTTATCCCGATAAAGAATTCGGCAGCAGGATTTGTCAGGCGCAAAATGAACCGCTGACAGAGACGCTCACGGCATATGCCGCAGAGGCACTGGAGCGTGTGGACGGCGTTTACGTCGTCAAAACGGAATGCAGCGGCAGCAGCGCCGTCTTTACCCTGCTGCTCAACGGACACGAAAGGCAGGTGAGCATTGACCTCAATGATTACTTACAATGATATTTTAAACCGAATGAAAAACGCTTATTTTGAAAAAACAGGTGAAAATGTGGATACCGTAAGCGACCTCGGCGCCCGTTTTCAGGCGGTGGCAAGCGAGCTGTATTCCCTCTCCTGCCACGCGGATTTCGTTTTAAAACAGGCGTTTGTGCAGACGGCAACGGGCGACTATCTTGACCGCCATGCCGCCCTGCGCGATATCACGCGCAAGAGCGCTGCCAAGGCTTACGGGTCGCTGACCTTCTCCGTCACGGAGCAGGCTTTGACAGATATTACCGTGCCTGCACACACGGTATGCTCCGTCAACGGTAAGCCGTATATTCAGTTTGAAACAACACAGGACGCTGTGATTGCCGCAGGCGCCACGACGGTATCCGTACCGGCTGCCGCCACGGAAAACGGCAGCGTATACAATGCCGCGGCAGGCACCGTCACCGTGATGGTCAACCCGCCGACCGGCGTAGAGTCAGTGAGCAACGAAGCAGCTTTTGACGGCGGCGCCGATACGGAAACCGACGCAAAACTCCGTCGCAGAATTCTGGATTCCTACCGCATTCCGCAGAGCGGCTTCTCCGTGCTGTCGCTACGCGAGGCAGTGATGAAGCTATCCGATGTACTCGACGCTGCGGTGACTTTTGACGGCAGCAGCATCTGCGCCACCGTCATCACGAAAACGCCGACGCTGAGCGATGCACTTACCGCGCAGATTGAGGACTGTATGTCCATCAGCGATGTTACGGAGGCGGAGGTAACCGTCCGCCGTGCCGCAAAGCAATCGCCGTCCTTTGTGGTGAGCGCCGAGCTGGTCGGCGGTGATGAGGAAACGGTACGCACACAGCTGGAAGAACGGCTGAGAGAATTCGTCGGCAATCTGCGTATCGGCGAATCGCTGAATTTAAGAAGAGCGGAAACTGCGCTGCTGCAGACAGAGGGCATACAGCACTGCACGGTACAGGCAGTCGGTCATACGGGCGATATATTCAACTGCCCCGACGGCGGCTATCTGCGGGCGGAAAGGATAACGGTAAACTGCTATGTCGTCTGAATACACAAGGATGCGCACCCTGCTCGAGCATATTGGCCTTCGCTTTGAGGAGCACGGTATCACCGATGCGGAGATTTATGCCTACGCCGAAGGGCTGTCGCTGCTCGGCAGCCGTCTGGAAGAAATCGGCGAAAGTATTTTCCCCGTTTCCGACTTTAGCAGATACATTGATTTGTTACAACTGAATACAGCGCTGATACCGCAGGAAAACATTCCCTCTGCGGTTACCGGGCGGCTGTCACAGGGCTTTGCAGCCACCACCGTTTCCGGTCAGCGAAGCGATTACCGTCTGATTTCACGCGGCAATTATGCGGCGCAGAGCAACCAAATGCTGTATATCGTGGATCCGACTTACAGCTTTGAGGAGATGAAGGAACTCGGCAGATTCCTTCTGGCATACCTGCCGGCAGGAATGACGGCGCGCTGCAGTGATGACGGTATGCCGTTTGAAGCCTGGGACGCGCTTGACAAATGCTTTTATGAACTGGACAGCCTGCAGCTGCCGTTCAGTATTACCGATACCTTAAGGAGGAATAACGTATGAGCAGTACTTCAAAAACCCCGCACTACAATCTGAACCAGTGGATTGGCACGGATATTCCCAAAATGGAGGATTTCAACCGCGATAACGCACTGATGGATTCCACTGTCTACACGCATCACGCGAACGCCTCGATTCACACCAGTGATACCGAACGCAGCAAGTGGAACAATCCGTATTATATGACGACCTATTTCGGCAACGGCAGCAGTTCCCGCACAATAACGCTTTCCTGCGACTTCGAGCCAAGCTGGGGCATCATCTTTGCCGTAGGAAAGCTGCCGTCGGTCACCGATTTTCCCAATGAGTCCGATTATAACTATTTCGGTCTTGTTTCTGCCAACGGCACAACGTTAGGACTCGGTCTCAGCGCCAACAGGCTGACGGTCCTGCAGAACGCCACGCCGATATTAGGTCACGAGTACCGCAACTTCAACGAAAACGGCGTGACCTATGTTGTCATTATGTTCAGATAAAAGACTTTACTTTATCGTTTTAAAGTACTATAATATCGGAGTAGTCCCGCGACTGCTCCGATTTTTTGATGACAAGAGGTGGCATATGGCAACTTTTAAGGCGTTTAAAGCGTTCAGACCGACTAAGGAAAACGAGGCGCTGATTCCCGCACCGCCCTACGATGTGATGAACAGCGAGGAGGCGCGCGAAATGGTAAAGGGCAATCCCCTCTCCTTCCTACATGTGGACAAGGCGGAGATTGACCTGCCTTTCGAAACAGACCATTATTCGCAGCAGGTATACGATAAAGCGAGAGAAAACCTGCTGGCGCTGGAAAGCAGCGGTGCATTGGTGCAGGACGAAAAGCCCTGCCTTTACATCTACCGCCAGGTGATGAAGGGCAGAGCGCAGACGGGTCTGGTAGGCTGTGCCTCCATTGATGATTACCTGGGCAACGTCATTAAAAAGCACGAATTCACGCTTGCCAAAAAGGAGCAGGACCGTATTCGCCATGTGGATGCCTGTGATGCCAACACCGGTCCGATTTTTCTGACCTACCGCGACAGCAGCGAGATTACGGCTACCGTAAACAACTGGATTCGCTCGCACAAGAGCACCTATGATTTCAAGCACGGCAACGTTTATCACACCGTCTGGGTAATTGACGACGATGACGTTATCGCCTCGCTGGAGAAAGCGTTTGAAAGCGTTTCCTCGCTGTACATTGCGGACGGGCATCACCGCTGCGCCTCCGCTGTCAAGGTCGGCGAAATGCGCCGCCGCGCCAATCCTGATTACACGGGAAATGAGGAATTCAATTACTTCCTCGCCATTGCCTACCCGGACACACAGTTGGAAATCATGGATTATAACCGCGTGGTACGCGACCTGAACGGATTGGATTTCAACGAGTTTTTATTGAAGGTCAAAAAGAAATTTGACATCTCGCCGCTCTCCGGCGCCGTCTCTCCCGACAGAAAGCATACCTTTTCGATGTTCTATGACGGCAGGTGGTACAAGCTAACAGCGAAAAACGGTATTTTTGACGAAAACAACCCCGTGGAACAGCTTGACGTTTCCATCTTACAGAACAACCTGCTGGCGCCGATTCTCGGCATTGAAAACCCGAAAACCGATGAGCGCATTGATTTCATCGGCGGTATCCGCGGGCTGGAGGAACTGGAACGCCGCGCAACAAGCGATATGGTGATTGCCTTTGCCATGCACCCCACCACCGTGGAGGATTTGATGTCCATTGCGGACGCAGGCTGCATTATGCCGCCGAAATCGACCTGGTTTGAGCCGAAGCCGCTCTCGGGAATTTTTATCCATCATTTTAGCTAAATACTTGAAATATAAATTAATAAAGAGTAAAATATGATTATCAAATCATGAATTGAGGTGTCAGCATGAAAATCGCTAACGAATACAGTTCAACTTATAACATTCAGGAAAACACGGATTTTTCCGTGAAGGAAATCACGGATTTATGTAACAACATCGGTCCGCGCCGTCCCGGCTCCCCTGAGGAGCTCAAGGCACAGCAGCATATGGAGAAGGTACTCGGCACCTTCTGCGATGAGACGAAGATTGAATCCTTTACCCTGCACCGTCAGGGCTTTATGGGCTTCATTCCGTTCACCGTCTGCTGCGGCGTGATTTCCGTTTTTGTCAACTGGTTCAAGAGCCCGCTGGCAGCGTTCATTCTCTGCGTGCTGGCGTTTGTGCCGCTTGTGTTTGAATTCTTAATGTATAAGCAGTTTGACGATTTTCTTTTCCCGAAGCAGACCTCACACAATGTGGTCGCTGTGAAAAAGCCGAAGGGCGAAGTGAAAAAGAGAATCCTGATGGTCGGCCATTCCGACAGCCAGTTTGAATGGAAGCTCAATTACCTGCTCGGCGGTCTGCAGGCAAAGCTGTTTGTGGAAATACCCGCCGTGGTCGGTCTTGTCATTCAGACCATCTATGCGCTGGTATGCCTCATCGTCGCCAAGGGCGGCGCCGCCAATACCATTCAGAACGCCAGATGGTTCTTCGTGCTGTTCTTCATCGTCAGCATCGTGTTCATTCCGTTTGAGATTTCATTTATTTTCTTCCAGTCCTGGCACGATTCCGTTCCCGGCGCTTCCGATAACCTGTCCGGCTGCTACACGGCGATTTCCGCGCTGAAAACGCTGACGGAAGCAGGCGTAGAATTTGAAAACACCGAGGTTGTTGTCGTCTGCTCCGGTTCTGAGGAAGCCGGTCTGCGCGGCACCAAAGCGTTTGCCAAGGCGCATGAGGCAGAACTTAAGGAAATCCCGACCGCCGTTATCGCGCTGGATACCTTCCGCGATCTGGAGGATATGGCGATTTACGACCGCGACCTGTCCGGCACCGTGCAGCACGACTGGGGTGTGAAGTATCTGCTGAAGAATGCGGCGCTCAACTGCGGACGCGACCTCAAGTTTGAATCCGTTTACATCGGCGGTTCCGACGCGGCGTCCTTTACACAGCGCAAGATTCCCGCCTCCTGTCTGGCAGCGATGAATCCCGACCCGCCGCGCTATTATCACACCCGTCTTGACACACCGGAAAATATGCGTCCCGAGGCGATTACCGCCGGTATCGAGATTATGGTTGAAGCCATTTGTATGTACGATAAAGAAGGCTGCCCCGTTAAGGAATAAGCCGAAACGAAAAACAGGCGTCTCACTATGGTGATACGCCTGCTTTTTTGCAGAGCTTCTGCGGGAGCGTCAAAGCGCAGTAGCGTTACAAATCGTCTGCATCCTGTACGGGCAGCTCCTCGGAAGTATCCGCGTCATAGAGCATACCGCGCGTCACGCCGGTATAAGAGCCGTTATCGTCCACATTCATCATTTCGGGATTGATATAGCGGCGCAGATCAATAATCTGCCTGCTGTTTTTTCTTTTTCGTTTTCCGTTTTCTGACATCAAAAGCACCTCGCATTAATAGTATGCGCGGTGCTTAAAATGTTATGCTATGTTAAATTTTCTCTACGTCAATCACGGCGATTTTATCCAGAAAATCCTTTGGTGTAACGACCTCGCCGAAATCGAAGAAATCATCCATATTCATATTAAAATTGTTGATGAAAACGGGAACGCCGGCGTATTCAATATCAATATGCAGCCGCTTCGCATCCTCATACACCGCCTTCGGACTGTAATCGTCCACATCGTAAAACTTGCGGGAGCGAATTTCATTATTATTGATGTACTGCAGGCAGACATCGCGCGACGATTTGGAGATAGAGATATAACGCGAATGATTTTTGGAGAGTGCCTGTCCCATCGTTATCTCCGCCACCGCCTTACAGGCGCCGGAATTGACAAAGAATTCACGGATAAAAATTTTCTCCAGCTCACTCGTATCATCCGGCACAACGATTGCCAAGATGTTTTTATTGAACCGCTTACCATACAGCTCACAGATAAAATTTTTAAAATGATGCTGGCATTCCGCAATTTTGGAGGCAAACTGATGATAGAACGGGATGTTGACAATGCTGTCAATCCCCGGCATTTCAAACGTGGAAAACTCATCGGAATCCTTCATTTTGACCAGGATATTCTGATTGGTAATGATAATGGGGATAGTCCTTGCCATAGCGACACCTCACTTTTGATAGTAGTATTATACATTATTAATGAAATATTTTCAAGATGGTTACAATCGTGTAACTTTTATAGATATTGTATAAATTTATGATATAATGTCATATATATTGTGAAAGGAGACGGACTTGTTCCGATAATCAGTTATGAGTGACAGAGAATTAGATGAAATCCTGGAGGAGTTAAAGCAGCGCAAAAATGCGGAAGCGCCTCTCGCTGAGGAAGCGCCTCTCGCTGAGGAAGCACCTCTCGCCGAGGAAGCACCGCTTGCTGAGGAAGCACCGCTCGCCGAAGAAGCACCGCTTGCCGAGGAAGCACCTCTCGCCGAGGAA
>CALGGQ010000378.1 GCA_937915775.1 uncultured Clostridia bacterium
AAAATTCATCTGTAAATTATCATTATATACGAGCCTATATTCAATATTATTCTAACAATAATCTGGCTCGTTTAGGCACACTATTCGTCCTCGACACCCGTGTGAAGCTCACTAATGTGAACAGGGAATTCACCAACCTGCAAGTTGCTCACTTGCATACCACGGGAGTTTCACCCACCAAGGTTCGCTGTTACTTGGTCGCACATAGTACGGATAATTCGCCACGGCTGTCATCGCCTACGCAGGTTGCAATCCTGCTCTCTATATAACCTTTATCGCTTCTTACTTCTCACAAAAAGTCTATCTTGGCGTGGTTATAGTCAGGGCTTGTGCTTTCGCACACCGCTTTGAATCAGTTGATGAACTGGTATTCAGTTTTCGCATCTATCATATTAACAGATACAATATCATTTGTCAAGACTAAATTAGAATATTTGTTCGTATATGTCTCCTCCTTCCATGGTCCCGCTCACTATACGGAGATTTCCATGGGCATTTCTCCAACCGCCTCCCCGCACTGATATGTAACAAGGGAACCAGACAGGTTATAGTTACACCCTGCTTGTTTCCCTTTTATCGTTTGTGCATTATTGGTTTTCTTCCTATGCCCTCTCATCAAATCCGCTCTGCACTTCCATCCTAGCATAACTAGGGGTTACTAATTTCAATTATAATTTATCAATCAAAACCTATACTTTGCTTGTGTCAATTCTTCTGAGATTGTCCACAGTCTTTCAGCATTTTCTCTATCTGATGCTTGAGGTGCGATTTTAGCCGGTGCAGGAATGCCACGGCGCTCGCCAGCACCACCGGGGCCGTAATATACTCCACTTTGCACATCATCGGAGGTTACAGCATAGATGGTCGGCCAAGCACCCTCTGCGGCAGATTGCCCAATAACACCAAACATTGTCTTTGCAATACACCGAATAACTGGATTGGCTCTGTCCCCTCCTCGTGTAATATCTGTTGCGGCTACACCGGGATGGACAGGGACTACCTTAATGCCCGAACTGTTGCTTGCCAGCATACGGCTCAATTCTAAGGCAAATGTGAGAACCGCCAGTTTTGATTGACTGTAAGCAGTCATGGGATTGTAACGTTGCTTTAACTGTAAATCATCAAAATGAAGGTGTGTCCTTTTATGAGACAGACTGGCTACCGGAATAATACGGGCTGCATTGTTCATATACGGCAGCAAAAGCGCCGTCATTGTAAAATGACCAAGATAATTTGTTGCTAGCTGCCGTTCAAAACCATCCTCGGTTTCTTCCCGTTTGGGTACATTAGAAATTCCCGCATTAAGAATTAGGCAGTCGATTTTTTTACCGGTTTTCTGCCACACATCACAGAAGCTGCGTACAGATGCCTGGCTCCCGGTATCGAGGCACATAAAGCTGACCTTGGCAGCCGGATATATCTGCCGGATTTTATCCAGCGTCATATTTCCCTTTGCTTCGTTTCTGGACGCGAGAACGACAGATGCATCCGCCTTTGCCAATGCCAGTGCCGTTTCATATCCGATACCGCTGGTTGCGCCTGTAACAATCATAACTTTTCCTGCCTGCGAAGGAACTGCATTATCAATCCACAGATTATCGCTCATGTTTGTTCCTTTCATTTTCTGCCTTTCAGCTTTTCAATCATGGCAAGCGGGCCGGGCTTTGCCTGCCCATCTATTTGTATATTTTTCTTTGCAATCTTCTCCTCAACATGAAACCGTTTCAGTTCTGCTTCATCAAAACACCACCTGGAATTACGGTCTGAGAAACCAATATAGGTCAGATATCCCAGTATAAAACCCGTTGCAATGACCGTATAGAAAACGCCGATTGCCCAGGCCGCACCAT
Organism: uncultured Clostridia bacterium; assembly: GCA_937915775.1. GTDB lineage: Bacteria > Bacillota > Clostridia > Oscillospirales > Acutalibacteraceae > Eubacterium_R. Next base: position 1,851 of record CALGGQ010000378.1, read on the forward strand.
CGGCAAGCTGATGGACGGTAATGTAGCGGAAATAGCATACTCCCACGGGAATGTGCAGGAAAACAACAGCTCCCAGGCCGGGATTGTAAATGCTTTTCATCCTGACATTTGTCATGATGCCATGAACTAAAAACTGCATCATCCCCATCAGCATCGGTGCAATCCCAAGCCAAATCACATTCGGCAGCAGGATCGGGAGCAGATAAATGACATAAGTAAAGAATACATTCGTGAACATGGCCGAGAACTGGTTCAAAGGATAACGGTCAGGAATATCACTGCCCTGTAAAACCCGATTCATAATCATCGGCTCACCGCCGGGAAGACCGTATTCCTCAAACTGATGCACCAACATTGCAATGAAGCTGATCGTATTGAAGCGTAAGAGCATTGACATCTCATTCCAGCCGGCTATCAAAGCGGCAAGCGCACACAATGCTACGGCAATACCGATATTGTACCAATGTCGGCACAGTGTTTTTAGAATTTTCATAACCTTATACCTCACTTTCTATTGCGCAACATTATGTTGCATGATATAATTATAGCAAGTATAAACATCCACATCAAGCATCAATCTTTTTGTGATTGTTGCATAATCTGTGCCGAAAGGATTGAAATCATGAAAAAACAGCCGGAACTCACTGCAATGACAAGGCAAACACTTATCGATGCATTTTTCCATATCACAGCAGAAGGCAAAAAAGCAACTGTAGGAGCCGTCACGGAACGTGCCGGATATAACCGTTGCACCTTCTACCGTTATTTTGTCGATACGGAGCAACTGTTATCGGAGGTGGAAACCGAGATATGTGATGCTTTTGAGAAGGCGCTGACTTTACCATCCTCAGCCATATCGCCGCCGGAGATCATCAGTTCACTTGTCGGCATCTACCAGCAGTATGGCGATTATCTGTCGATTCTATTGGGCGAGCATGGGGATACCCGTTTTGTGAGTAAGATGAAAGCAATGATTCATCCTATGGCACATCAGTTGTTCACCACAAATTCACAATCAAATATTGCCGCTGCCCTAAAAGAAGAATTTGTACTCTCCGCTGTTCTTGCTACTGTAACGAAGTGGTACGAAATGAAACAACCTATATCGATCTCGGAGTTAGGTAGGCTGGTTATGAATATACTCCAGTATGGAATTCTTTGAGATTATTACCTTTTGAGCTTGCTTTCACACTGAAAATATGTAAGCTGTGTCACACAGAATTAAAAGATAATTTTAAGGAGGACACAGCTATGTTACAGATATCCGAAATTATTAAGAAAACCGAGGAAATGTTTGATCTGTTCAATAAGCATTTTTACAATAAGGAGCTTATCACACCTCGCCTTTATCGAACCTATTTTTGTTTAAGGCATATTTTTATTTCTCCGCACGGAGAATTGAAAAAAAGCAATAATTCATTTATATCTTCCGGAAGATATGGGTTGAGTGAGTATTTATCAAAAGCTACTCCCTCGTTTTTAATGCCTGCGATATGCTCAAACAGAAAGGTGTCGCCTGCGCCGAGCATCGCGTGATTTTGAGAATATCTGCCGTCCCAACTTTCGGGAAGCGTCGTGCGGTTTTCGCAAAGCGGTGCGTAGGCATTGATAAACACCTTGTAGGCAATATCCCGCCTGTCGTTATGACAAAGCACGTCAAAAAGCGGTTTCAAAGCGACCTCGCCGACAGTTAAGCGGTAGTCATTTTTGATAACGGCATTTAAGAGATTTTCAAACACCTCTTTTCTGTCGGTTAGCCCGTAAGCAAGCGCAAGGGCATTTGCACTCTGAGAATTATTGTCGTAAAAGCCGTTTTTATAAAAGTGCTGATTGACGGCGCTTTTAATTATTTCAGCCGTTTCACTGTATAAGTCAGGCTCATTGATAATTGCCGCAATCTCCGCCATCACTTTGTATAATTTGTAATAAACGCAGCTGACAACAAAGGTAACGCTCGGAGGCTCTTTCGCCATCCAGTCGCCGAGGTCACGGTTGAGATTTTCACTCGGCAAAAGATAATCCTCTGATAACGTATCAAGATAAGCAAGATACTTCTTCATATATGGATATAGCGATTTTAATAAATCCTTATCGCCGTAGAATTTGTAATACTTAAGCCCTGCAAGGATTATCGAACCGCACCAGCTTGGGTCGTTGGGCGTTAAGTCGCTGCCCTCACGCAGGGCGTGTTCCTTTATTTCCTGTGTAAACGGCGGTACGATTGAAGGAATTGAGCCATTTTCTGCCTGTGCGTCCGCAAGGTCAAACAGCAACTTTTTATAATAATCCTTAACGTCGTAGTTATAAGCAATAGTTGTAAAGAGTAACTGATAAACCTCCGTCCAGCCGAGTTTTTCACGATGGGGACAATCGGTAAAAACAGACTGCATATTATCCTCTATGGAGCGGGTAATCACGCTGTGAATGTGACTGACGGTTTTATTGTCGCAGTGAATTTCTGAAACGGGCTTGTTGTCGGTGTGAAGCATAATGCCGATGAAATCCGTTTTATCGACCTCCAAGCCGATAACCTCAATATACCTAAAGCCGTGGTAAACGAATTTAGGCGTAAATGAGGCAGGAGTGTCGCCGAAAATATATGTATCGTAAATCTTACCCCAAAAGTCTTTTTGATTTACAGAGCCGTCCTCATTCAGCACCTCGCCGAAGTAAAAATCAACTCTTGTTCCGCTTGGTGCAGAGGCTAAAAAGAGATAAGTCCCTGCGAAATTTTGACCGAAATCAATGACGGTGTTGCCGTTTTTGTTCTTAAATGAAGAAACGGGTGTAATGGTTTTCATCGCCTTGACGGACGGAAAGTATTTCTTTTTCAGCGTGCCAAACGGAAAAGCAATCACTTTTACGGGAAGGCTGAAATCGTACTCTATTCTGTCGTCGTAGGCTTCACCGCCGAGCCAGACGGACTCGGTGATTTTGCTTTTACTGCACAGCCAGCTTTCATCGGTAATAACCGTTTGCGTGCTGCCGTCAGTATAGGTAATATCTATTTGGCACAGGAGCATATATTCGCCGAGGATTTTTGGCGTTCTGTTCAGGCGTTCGCTTTGATTTTTGTCGTTATGATAAAAGCCGTTTCCGAGATGAACGGTTACGGTGTTTTCTCCTTTAACAAGAAATCTCGTAATATCAAATTCGCAGAGATAGACCGTATTTTCATATACGCTTTCGCCCGGCTCAAAATAGGTATCGTGAACCTTTTTGCCATTGATATACAACTCAAACAAGCCAAGGCCGCTGATTTGCGCCTTGGCTTTCTTTATACTGCTATTAAGTTCAAAGCTTTTTTGGAACACCGGAAGGTTAATTCTCTTCTTCGGCGTTATCCATTTTGCACTTAAACTATCCATTAATCCACTTCAATTTTGAAACAGAGAGGTTTATCGCTCATAAAGCCATTTGTATAAATTATAATTTCGTTTTCATTTCTCTCAAATTCAAGCGCCTCGCCTGTTTCAAGCAGGATAACTGAATTCACAAGAAAATCGTGCGGAATGTGTTTTTTTAATGCCTTTATTTTTACATCATTTCCGTCCGGGCGCATCTGAAAAGCATAGACAACTCCGTCCTTGTAGGTGAAGCGGAAATCCTTTGCGGTAAAGGCTTTTTCCTCGTTATCCTTAAAAAAGCCGTCCTCGTTATTGACCTCGCCCTCGCCGAACTGTTTCCAGAAGGTTGTGCCGTAAATTCCCTCGCCGTTCTTCTCAAGCCACTTTCCGATTTCAAGTAGCACCGCTGTTTCCTCATCGGTAATCGTGCCGTCCGACTTAGGTCCGACGTTAAGAAGCAGCATACCGTTTTTGCTAACTATATCAATTAAATCGCAGATAATTTGCCTGCTGTTTTTGTATTCGTTGTCCGCTCTGTATCCCCAGGACTGTTTACCGATAGCGGTATCGGTCTGCCACGGTATGGGGGAAATGTCCGTCAGCGCTCCGCGCTCCACATCAAAGGTTGCCACTGTCGGAGGGAACGCTTCGTGCTTGTAGTTAATCGTAACCTCCTTGCTCCACTCCTCTGCTCTATTGTAATAGTAAGCGCAGAGCTTTTTGAGATACGGCTTAAAGGAGTGATTATGTATCCACCAATCAAAGTATAGAATACTCGGTTGATATTTGTCAATCAGCTCGCAGGTGCGAATAAGCCAGTCCTCCAGCCATTCCTTGCTTGCACCGACAGAATATGTATCCGCCGTTGTTATATGCAGCGTATGGCTGTCAAGCTCGGGGCAATAATAAGCCGGACCGTAAAAATCCCTGTAATTATCATCATTCACATCACTGTCAAAGGTTCTGCCCATATTCATAAAGAAGTAATGCTCGGCACGGTGAGTAGAAGCGCAGAAGGTCAAGCCCTCTTTTTCGCAGGCTTCTTTAATCTCTCCTGCCACATCTCGGCAGGGTCCCATATCCTTGGCATTCCAGCGGTTAAATTCCGTGTCATACATGGCAAAGCCGTCATGATGCTCGCAGACGGGCATAACGAATTTTGCACCCGATTTCTTAAACAGGCTTATCCATTCGTCTGCATTGAATTTTTCTGCCCTGAACATCGGGATAAAGTCCTTGTAACCGAATTTGTCCTGCGGTCCGTATGTTTTGATATGATGCTCAAACTCACGCACGTTTTTATCGTACATCCCTCTTGCGTACCACTCGTTGCCGTAAGCAGGAACGGAGTAAATTCCCCAATGAATAAAAATGCCAAACTTATCCCTGTAATACCAAGAGGGCGTTTTATGGTTTGACAGGGATTGCCAATTATCCTTGTATTTCCCATTTTTAATTACATTATCAATCTTCTTTAAATATTCCTGATGCGTCATCGTTATTCTCCCAGTAAAATTTTCGTCGTTACTTTATCCTCGTGCTCGTAGTTTTCGCGTCTTATCATCGTTCTTGCACCCGTAGGACAGGTGGAAGCGCAGAGCCCGCAACCAAGGCATTGGGCAGTATCGACCTCGCTTTTGCCGTCCTCGCTGACGGTGTTGCAATCGAAAATGCAGCGTTTAACGCACTTACCGCATTCCTCGCATCCCTTGCATTTTTCTCTGTTAAGCGATACGATTTCGGGACCGGCAAGCACCTGGTCGCGTCTGCCCGCTTTATAGGCTTTGACAGGCACGCAGATTTCGTCGTCACAGTTGCACATAACGAAGGTCCATCTGCCCGAGGAGTGACAATACATCACGGTATGTACGAGATTACATTCGTCAAAATAGCGAATCATCTCCTTGGCTTCCTCTGCCGTTTCAATCAGATTGAACGGCTCTTTAATGCCGGTGTGCTTTATGCTGGTGTACATATCCGCCGTATAGAGTAGCGCCATATCCTTGAGCACGGGCTCACGGAATTTCTTCGTCGCTGTCTGGCAGACGCATTTTGTAACCGCCATACGCGCCGAATCGTTATCAAGCTCCTGCGAATAGATAAAATCTATAAAGCGGCAGGCGGCGTCCGTCGTTACTACCACCTCTCTGGGTAATGCCTTCGGCGTGGGGTTTTTATTGAACTTTTCCGCACGTTCGGGCGTGGAGAGCATAAATTCCGTCAGTTTCAGGATATACGGCTCCGTTGCGCCGTACAGCCATTGCTGTGCCTTTTGGTGCCATTTAACGGGTTTTAATTCGCCTGTTGCAGGATCTAATACCAATCCGTTGCTTTTCTTTTTCATAGTCTGCTCCTTCCATGGCGACATTTTCCTTTACGAAATGTCGTGCTTATGTTATAATGGTTTCGGTGATAATATGGTAAAGTTTAATTGGAATGATTATGAATTTAAGGTCATTCAATACGGCAGGGGTGTTTATAACGAGAACATGTCGGGACACAGCCATGCTGCTAACAGCTATGAGCTGCACTATATTCTCGGTGGTAAGGGAACGCTTGTGACTGACACAAATTCCTTTGAGGTAAAAAAGGGTGATTTATTCGTTACCGGCCCGTTCGCGTATCATCAGCAAAATACGGATAAGAGCGATCCGCTGGAGGAGGTGCACGTCTATCTCCAAACCTCGGGCAAAAAGACCAACAATGCGCTTGCCTCGGCTTTTTTGAACAGCAGCTTTTTCTTTAGTCATCAACCGTCATTTGCACCGCTGTTTGAAAATATACTTTTTGAAAAAAGTAAAAAGCAAATCGGCTATGAATCCGTCGTTGCCGCCGACCTTCAGATAATTCTCACAAAAATCTCAAGGCTCTATCTGCCTGAAACACTCAATGTGCCGCTTGACAGCGATAATCTGAACGACAAGCGTTTTTTAATTATTGAAAACGCTTTTATGTCACACCCGCAGGAGCTGACGATTGCAAAGCTCTCCGTAATGATTGGTCTTTGCGAAAGGCAGACCCAGCGCCTATTGAAAAAATACTACGGCAAAACCTTTACCGAAAAGCAAAAAGAGGCAATCAGCTTTCAGAAATAACATATTCAAACGGCAACGTGCTGCAAGCGCGCGGCGTACATTGATAGCCGCGGTAATCTGCGTCTGCATAGCGAATAAATATGCCATAGCACGGCAAATCAAAATAATCGCTGTGAATATGGTTCTCAATATATCTGTGATTGATTCTTACGATATCAGGATAATCGCTCATAGACCATTCAAGAACGGGCAGTTTAACATTCAGACTTTCGCCCGTATTGCGATAGGTTGCCATGGTATTTTGCAGTTTAATATTTTGTGGGCTGTAGCATTTGCCGTCTGCGGTACAGCCCGTTATTGCCGAAGGCAACTCAGTGTTATTTGCAACAACATTGCTGATAACAATATTTTGTATACTGCCGATGTTCGCATTACCGTAGCGCAGCCGTTTGCCGAGCCATATTAATATCGGCGAGGAGATACCGTTCATTTTGATATCATCAATTTTAACATCTGAAATATTACTACCGTCAGCCGATTCAATTGCAATTCCCGAATAGCCGTAGGTCATATTATCGGGCATAAAGAATCGGCATTTTTTCACGCTGACAGCCGTAACGTCACAAGCGGTTTCCGTACCGATTTTAAAGCAGTTTGCACAACTGCAGATTTCACAGTCTGACACCTGAATATCTGCAATATCGCTATTCCTCGGCTTCAGCACGATACCGTCATCAGCCGTTGCAATAAAGCATTTATGAACGGTAACGCTTTTACAGTTAAGAAGGTCAATTCCGTCCGTATTAGCTACGTGAATGTGATTGTCAATCACAAGGTTATGTAGCCTGTGATCAGCACCGCCATTGATAACCAGGGTCCAGCCTGCGCTCTCCTTTAGCACAATATTATTTATATCCGTATGAAAGCAGTTTGTCAGATGAATTAAGGAATACCTTGCTATGCCCTGCTTGCCAAAGCGAATTCTTTTTCGTGCCTCTATCACACGCTGATAGGTGTTAAAGTTTTTGAGTGCATAAAGCGGTGATTTCGTTTCAGGCTCATCTGTGTAGGTTTTCCCTAAGCCGATGATTGTTCCGCCGCCTGTTATAGCGATGTTTTCTGCATTTTCAGCGGTTATTACTCCTCCGTGGAGCGGAGTGGCAGAGATACAGTTTTCTTCACAGTCAAGCGATATCAAAGCGGCGTCTTTAGAAATAAACAAGGTTGTGTTGCTTTTTAATACAATGGTGGAAACCTTGTATTTGCCCTTTGGTATATAAATACAACCGCCGTCAGGCTGCAAAATGTCAACAGCATGATTAATAGCAAGGCTGTTTTCTTCGCCTGATTTGCTTTCTGCAATTTCAGGTATTATGTATTCATCAGGTGTGTTGCAGGGGCGGATATATTCTTTGTATGGTATGTTTGTTATAACGGAGCCTGTTTCATCCGCTAAGTATTCTGTTTTCACGGCAGTTCTCCTTATCTTTCTATTTTTAATAATACAACATAACAGAATAATAGTGGCGACGTCTTTTTAGAAAAAATGTCGCCGTGTCTTATATAAAAAATGTTATTATGTTTTTGGTGATGATAATGAAAAACGACAGATATTATCAAAAGTGCATTACCTTCGGCAGAGCTGCCGAGGGACTTCGGGCTGACTTTCAGCAGCAGTTAATCGAACTGCAAAACGAAATCGGCTTTGAATACGTGCGCTTTCACGGAATATTCCACGACGATATGGCGGTTTACCGTGAGGAAAACGGCGAGGCAAAACTTTGGTTTGGTTATATTGATAAACTGTTTGACTTTCTGCTTGATAACGGATTAAAGCCTTTACTTGAGCTCGGCTTCGTTCCGACAGAGCTTGCAACCGTTCCCGATACTGTATTCTGGTGGCACGCTAACGGCTGCCCGCCAAACGATTACGACAAGTGGGCGCTTATGGTTAACGGTACGGTCAAACACCTTGTAGAACGCTACGGACTTGATGAGGTTAAGACTTGGTACTTTGAGGTGTGGAATGAGCCGAATTTAGGCTCGTTCTGGCGCGGCACACAGGAGCAGTATTTCAAGTTATATGAGGTTTCCGTGCCTGCCGTTAAATCCGTATGCCCCGATTTAAGAGTCGGCGGACCTTCCGTCAGCGGCGCTGATTTCAGGGACGGCTTAAATTACTTTAAGGAGTTTATCTGTTTTTGCGAGAAAAAGAATCTCCCGATAGATTTCTTCACGGCGCATCCGTATCCTACTTATTGGCCTCTTGACATAGACGGCAACGAGAAGATGGGCTATATGAATAAAGATAAATGCACAGAGTTTATTGATAATCTAAAATGTATTGTTGAAGCCTCTCCTTACAAAAATGCAGAAATACATCTGACGGAATGGAACTCTTCGCCGAGTCCTCGTGATTACATTCACGACACACCGTTTGAAGCGCCGTTTATTCTTTACAATATTACGCAGAATTTCGGCAAGATTGACTCGCTCGGCTACTGGGCGTTCACGGATATATTTGAAGAAAACGGACCGGGTGAACAGCCCTTCCACGGAGGATTCGGTTTAATCAATGCGGACGGTATCAAAAAGCCGTCATATTGGGCATATTACTTTTTATCCATGCTCGGCGATGAAATCGTTGAGATAACAGATAATCATATTATCACAAAACATGGCGAGGATTATCAGGTTATCGTTTGGAATTACTGCCACTATACAGACGAGTTTGCCGAGGGAGACAGGAGCAAATTAACGCTCACAAGGCGTGATGACGTGTTTAATAACCAGACGGAACACATCAATATTTCGCTTGACCTTAAAGGCGAATACAAACAGACGGAATATACGCTGAATGAAAGCACGTCAGCGTTTCACAACTGGGTTAAACTCAGTGCGCCGCAGTATCCGTCAAGGGAACAAGTTAAACTACTTAAAGAGCTAAGTAAACCTATTGTTAAAGAAAAAAGCATAACTGAGTTTCATATTGATATAACACTTCAACCACATGAGGTAAAAATGTTCAAATTCAGAAAGCAAGGCAAGGAATGATTTCACTCCTTGTCTAAATTGATACAAAAACACTTTTCAAAGAATAAGTGCCGTTTTTTGCCGATTTTTTACTGCTCAAGATCAGAGAAAAATGCAAATTGTTTTAAAAGATTACTTTTTACATATCCTTCATCATTTCAAGTGTTGTTATTTGCTAAATATTATTTTTTACTGGTCAAGACGGAATAGATAAAGGCAGGGAATTTCATCCCTGCCTCGTCTTAATTGTATGCTTCTATTGTTAATCTTGCACCTAATTTGAAGCCGACCTTAAAGCAGTCAATCTCAATAAGATTTGCAAATTCTTCACTCGCTGTTAGTAGTTTTTCTAATAGCTCTTTTTGCTCATCTGTCAAAGTTGCTCTCAAGCGTTCCTGATTCTGATTTACTAATCTCAGTGCTTCCTTGTAATTGGAATTATTTTCAATGCGGCTGTATTCTGTCGGTGTAATATTACCGTACCAAAGCTCTTCAAGAATATCCATAATTTTACCTCATGTAAATCACTTCGTTATAGACAATCTCTCTTGCCTGATTGCTGATATTATTCATTGTTTTCACCCAAGTCATCATATCATCAGCCTTGAGCTGCTCGGTAATGCCCTGTTGCTCTTTAAGTTGTTTTACAAGAAGGTCATACATCTCGCTTGCTCTGACATCAACATCGTACAGATATGAGTTCAGTTTGCAGTTGGTAAGCAATGACATGTAGAACACTTTGCGGTGCTGTTTGATATAACTGAGGTGCCTTTGTCCCCATACTCCAATCTCATAATTTGTTTCAGTGGAAATAAGATTAGGCATATACACACCGTTTACAAGTGTATAGTCAAGACCGTTTTTCTCATCGGTAATGTATTTTTTCATAGCATTTCCTCCTAAATAATTATTGTAATCTCATTATAATTAGGAGAATAGCATCTGTCGAATGTGTGGATTAAAAAAGAGCCAAGAAATTAATCTTGACTCTTTTATTATGCTACTCTTGCGCTTTTACATCTATCCTTAAGGTTGCGTGGCTTCGGCTGTGCGCATTTTTTTATGGAGGATACCATATGCCGCTGATTGATGAGTTATATATGTGTGACGCCGACGCTATGCTCCAAAAGGATTTCAACAAGATTGCGCAGCAAATGGTACGGCGCAACGAGGACATTCTCAGAGAAACCATCGCCAATTTCAGACACGAACTGACGAAAGAGCAGGCAAGAAGCCTTGATATTATCGTCAACCGGATAGACGATTTAAACCAACTCAAGCTGCATCTGCGTTTTCAAGAGGGCACTATGTACGGATTAAATCTTATTGACATACTAAAGAATAAGGATGAATAAAAAAGCCTTCCCCTCGAGAGGAAGGCTTTTTTGTTGTGAATTACTGACGCTTTTTTCTGATAAACTTGAGGTAAATCAGCACGCCGCCGATTAATCCGATGGTAAACGCCAGCAGGAATACGCCGGCGGTAATCAGCGTTTTGGCAGGGATAAAGGGCTTGGTTTCCAGATTCATCGTTTCGGGCAGGCGGTAAAGCGCGTCGCCGTGATTGGTGCCGTAGGCAACACGGATAATATTGACGCTGTTGGCTCCGGCTTCAAAATCCAGTGTATTGCCGCTCGGCGTCAGCTCTTCCTCTGCCGGCGCTACCCGCTGCTTGCCGATTTCATTCGGGGCGGACGGATATTTGTGGGACAGGCTGAGATTGGAAATATAATTGATGCTGTCAAAACCGTCAAAATTCAGCGTTATCTTTTTGCTCTTATTCTGGTCGGCATTGACGATTTTGACGTAGAGCACCTGCGCGTTTTCATCCACTGTTACGCTCTGGTACAGCTTTTCCGCTTCCCCGCTGAACGCGGTGTCGATATACTGATTGCCGGTATTGTTGGCAAAAAGCAGCTGGTTGTAATAATCGGGCGAGAGCGCCACCTCCTGCGAATCAAACCAAATCATATTGTTATCCCAGCAGTTGGCATTCACCTTGGCAAAGGTCGGCGCCATCGAGGACATCTTTACAATATCGCCGTTGCGCTCAAAGCCGGTCATATAGGCGGCTTCCTCGACGGCGGTATAAATATTGGTCTTGGTCAGCATTGTGCCGAAGCCCTGCGACTTCGTGTTGTATTCACCGATATAGACGCCGGCGCCACTGCGGTCATAGTTATCGTAGCGGTCGGTGTGATTGAAGAGGTACGACTGGTCCACATAGTAGTGCTCATCGACTACGGTGTCGGGATACTTTTCGTTAATCTCTTTCCAGGCGTAATCATAGCCCTCACCCTCCAGCCAGGTACCGGCGGAGGAAACGACAGTGATGTCGGGATACTTCGCCTTCACCGCCTGATAGAGCGGTTCAAAATTGCGGAAATACAGTTCGCCCCAGTTCTCGTTGCCGAGCCCGATATACTTGATGTTAAACGGCTCCGTATGACCGTTTGCGGCACGCAGCGCGCCCCAATAGGTGGTAATGGGGTCACCGTTGGCGTATTCAATCAAATCGAGAACATCCTGGGTATAGTTGGCAAAGGCGTCCGTTCCGGGACGAAGCGCCACGGTATCGAGCCACGCTTCATAATCCTCCTGCGAGCGGATGTTCATCCCGTTAATCCAGTCGGTGTAATTCTTCATACCCTCGGTGTCCTCGGGGTTCCAGTTGCGCTCGCCCAGCAGATAATCGTTCCACTGCTCGTCGGTCATCGAAGCCTTACGCAGAGCGACGCCGTGGTCGTCATACGCAATTCTGCCTTGGCAAATCATACCGACGTTGAGAATCGGGACAGCCTCGGCGCCGACCTCCTCGCACAACTGAAAATACTCGTGATAGCCCATCGCATTTGTGTTGTTATAATATTTGCCGACATAGTCATCCCGCCAGAGATTCATCTCCTGCGGGCGCTCCTCCAGCCTGCCGATGGTGTTTTTCCACGAATAGAGCTTATTTAAATCCGTACCCTCCGCCAGGCAGCCGCCCGGAAAGCGGATGAAGGCGGGGCTCCAGTTTTTGAGGGCTTCAAACAAATCGGCGCGCAGCGTGGTATATTTCCACTCGCTTTTGCCGTAGCCGTGGCTGCTCTGCGGAATGAGGGAGACGAAATCCATCTCCAGCGTGCCCTTTCCGTCCAGCACGATAGCGAGCGCGCCGTCCTCGGTCGCGTCCGCCGTGAGCGTTGCCGTCAGCTTTGTCCACTCTCTGACGTTGATATTGTCAATCGGCAGCTCGGTTACGTTGACCATATTCCTTTCGGAATCCAGATAAAGACTGATTTTGCCGTCAAAATCCACATTGCGTAGATAACAGGAAAAGTCATACTTCTCCCCTGCCTGAAAGCCCATATCCGGCTTGTTCTGCTTTGCTTCGTCCACCTCGTAGGTCTTGTACTTGAACACCTCCGGGAAGCCGATATTGCGCACGGTGCCCTTGCCGTCAACCGTCAAACGCTCATAGCACGGGTTATTTGCATTCATCGGCTTTTCCGTCACCGTCTCGGCAGTAACGCCCGCAAAGCTCCAGCCCGCGTCCGTTTTATCGGTATATTCAAACGAGCCGTTATTCACGAGCTCCGCCACCAGTCCGCCGTCGCACGCATAGGAAATATCCTCAATAAACGCACCATACAGCATCTCCGACACCTCGTGGGAGATGTTGCTTTTTTTGATGTCCAGCGCCGTGCGCTGCGCCGCGAACGCCGGGAAAGCTCCGACGGTTATCAGCCACAGAGAAAGTATAACAGCAACAACCTTTTTCATCACATCAGCTCCTATTCTTCCTCATTATATCATACAAAGCTCTGTGAGGGAAGCAAAACTTTTGACGCGCCGCGCGCGGCAAAATATACCAAAATTGTAAACAAAAAAGTAAAAGTATTGCAATCATTATTATTTTAGATTAGAATAGACATCGAAATTGAGGAACGAATATGGCAAGTAAAACAAAATCAAAAACCAAACCGAAAACAAAAGCCAAGCCGAAGAAAAAATCACAGAAGAAAAACACCGCAAAGTCGGACAAAAAGCGTATTATCGCCATCGTCATTTTGACGGTCGCTGCGCTCGGCATAGCCGCAGCCGTTTTTGCCTTTCACAGCGGCAGAAAACAGCCGCCGGCGGCGATTACATTTGATAAAGAGGTTGCGTGGGGTATCGACGTTTCGCACCACAACGGCAAGATTGACTGGAAAAAGGTCAGCGCTGCGGCGGATTTTGCCTTTATCCGCGTCGGCTACCGCGGCTACACCAAGGGGGAAATCAACAAGGACACGCAGGCGGACGACAATCTGAAGCAGGCGAATAAAAATGATATCCCCGTCGGCGTGTACTTTTACTCGCAGGCAATTAACGAAGCGGAGGCGGAGGAGGAAGCCGCCTTTCTGCTGGATAACATTAAGCACTATGACATTTCGCTGCCCGTGGTGCTTGACTTTGAATACGCCTTTGTGAACGGTCAGCACGGCGGACGGCTCTATGACGCGCAGCTCACGAAGGAGCAGCGGACAAGCCTGATCAACGCCTTTTGCGACAAGGTGCGCCGAGCCGGCTATATTCCCGGCGTTTACGCCTCCTCCTACATTTTCCGCACGGAGCTGAATATGAAGGACCTTGCCGACGATATTTATATATGGGTTGCCGATTACAATAAGGTAATGACCTACGCGGGACGGTACGATATCCGTCAGTATTCCGAAAGCGGCGCCTGCGACGGCGTCAGCGAAAACGTGGATACCAACTATTTTTACACACAAAACAGAAACCAGGAGTAAACCATGAAGAAAACAGCCAGTTTGATTACTGCCGTGCTGGCAGCTGTCACGGCGCTCAGCATTGCCATGTGCGCCTTTGCCTCCTTTACCACCGATACGATTTTCAAAAGCGGCAAATACTACCATCAGGACCGCTTTAAGGACTATGATATGGCGCAGGGCATCGATGTCTCCAACCATAACGACACCATTGACTGGGCAAAGGTCAAGGCGGCGGGTGTGGAATTCGTCATTATCCGTATCGGCTGCCGCGGGTACGGCAGCGGCGGCACGCTGCTGGAGGACACGAAATATAAGGAATACCTTGAAGGCGCGCACGAGCAGGGGCTTGATATCGGCGTTTACTTCTATTCTCAGGCGCTGAACACGACGGAAGCAAAGGAAGAAGCCAACTTCGTGATGAAGCGCATTAAGCCGTACAAGGATTACATCACGCTGCCGGTTTACTACGATTATGAATTCGCGACTTACAGCGGCAGACTGGACACTGCCTGGCGCAACGGCAAGCTCAACAAAGCGAAAATGACGGAAAATGCCGTAGCCTTTTGCACCGTAGCGGAGGAGAACGGCTATGAAGCCGGCGTTTACGCCAGCGAATATTTCTTCTATGACAACCTCAATTACGAGGAGCTGGAGGAAAAATACAGCATCTGGCTGGCGCATTATACCGACAACACGGATTATAAGGGTGATTTTGACCTCTGGCAATTCTCCGAAAAGGGCACCGTCAGCGGTATCAACGGCTACGTTGACTCCAACTTCCGCTATTATTTCAACCACTTTGATGTGGCCCCAATCGCGCCGCTCACTTACACAGGAGAGGTCATCCGTCCCGAGCCCGAAATCACTTTCAAAAAGCAGGTGCTGGTAAAGGATAAGGATTACCTGCTCAGCTATCAGAACAACAAGGAAATCGGCACGGCAAAAATCACCGTGCGCGGCATTAATGATTATCATGATGTGCCGCCGGAAATCATCTCTTTTGATATTATTCCGCAAAAAGTAAAGGGACTGACTGTCACGAAGCAGACCGCCGGTTCCGTCAGCCTGAGCTGGACGCCGTATGCCGGCAGCATCGGCGGCTACCAGGTATGGTACAAAACGGACGGCACCTGGAAGCGCGCCGGTTCCACCAAAGACACCGCCTTCACCGTGAAAGGACTGAAGGGCGCTAAGAAGTATTACTTCAAGGTACGCGCCTTCCAAAAGAAGAAGGGCGTTACCTATTTCGGCGCTTACAGTGCGGCAAAAGCCTCTTACACCAAGCCGAAAAAGGTGACGAACATTTCAACCGCTGCCATCACCAGCAGCAGCATTACCCTGGAATGGGAAACACAGCCGCTGGTAACTGGCTATGCGATTTATCAGTTCAACCCCGAAACGGAAAAATATGAATACATCAAAACCGTTAAGGGCACAAAAAACACCTACAAGCGCACCGGTCTGGAGGCAGGCACGGCATACTACTTTAAGATTAAGCCGATTATGAAGCTTTCCGACGGCACGGTATATAAAGGCGCACTCAGCAACTATTATAAAGAATTCACGGCGCCGCTCGCGCCGGAGGTGAAAGCCGTTACCTCGCCGAAATCGCAGACCGTCAAGGTCACCTGGAAGCAGACGAAAAAGACTTCCGGCTATGAGGTTATGTGGAGCACCTCGAAGAAATTTTCCTATAATTTCAAGTATATTTCGGTGGCTTCCGGCAACCATGCGGCAACGCTGAACACAGCGCAGTCCGGCATAACATATTACGTCAGAATGCGTTCCTATAAAACATATAAAGGCGTACGCCATTACTCCTCCTGGAGCAAGACTTACGCCGTCATTGTGGAATAAACAGATAAAAGAATGGACGGACTTTATTCAAAGTCCGTCCGTTTTCTTATTTTTGCAATGATTTTAACAAGGCGATTTCTGCCGCGTAGCCGTCCAGCTCGTTTGGCGTTTCAAGGAACATCGGCAGGCACTTGAGCTGCGGGTGATTCACAATCGCTTCAAAGGTCGCTACACCGAGATAGCCCTCGCCGATTTTTTCGTGCCGGTCCTTATGCGCGCCGAGGGGGTTCTTGCTGTCGTTGAGATGCAGTGCTTTGAGCCTTTCTATACCGACCGTTTTGTCAAACGCTTCCAGCACATCGTCAAGGTGATGGACGATATCGTAGCCGCCGTCGTGCACATGGCAGGTATCAAGGCAGACACCCATCTTATCGCTGAGCGCCACGCCGTCAAAAATCGCGCGCAACTCCTCAAAGGTTTTGCCCATTTCACTGCCCTTGC
This sequence comes from uncultured Clostridia bacterium, assembly GCA_937915775.1. Classification (GTDB taxonomy): domain Bacteria; phylum Bacillota; class Clostridia; order Oscillospirales; family Acutalibacteraceae; genus Eubacterium_R. The sequence goes on from CALGGQ010000378.1 coordinate 18,321, forward strand.
CCGCCATCGTTTCCAGCAGCACCGTAGTCGTCATATCCTCAAACAGCACGCTGCCCAGCATATCGCAAATCAGCCGGATTCCCTGTTCCTCGCCCTGCCCGACATGCGAGCCGGGGTGGAAATTATAGAGCTGATGCGGCGTTTTTTCCAGCCGCGCCAAATCGTCTTGGAACGTCATCAGCGCAAACTCTCTGACCTCGGGGCGGGCGCCGCAGGCATTGAGCGTATACGGCGCGTGGGCTAAAACCGTGCCGAAGCCAATTGCTGCCGCACGAGCGTTAAACGTATTCACATCGTTTTCGTCCAGCTCCTTTGCCTTGCCGCCGCGCGGATTGCGCGTAAAAAACTGAAAGGTATTCGCGCCGATGGAAAGCGCTGTCTCCAGCATCGCGGTATAGCCCTTGGAGGCGAATAGATGCGCACCGAGCACCAGCATTACCCTATCCCCTTTTCCATATCTTCTTCGGCTCTGCCGCTCATAATATATTCCAGCAAATCGGCAACGCAGCCCTTGTTGCAGTGGCACGCCTCAAATTTGCAGATTCTGTGGATGGCAGACGGCGCCTGACCGGCGCACGCCGGCAATCCGACGGTTTTGAGCATATCCCAGTCGTTATAATAATCGCCGATGGCGGCAACGTGGCTCTTTTCAATGCCGAGCATATCCGCAAGTTTCATAATGCCGACACCCTTATGCGTATCCTTCTGCAGCATCTCCAGTGAAATCAGCGAGGATGGCATAAAGTTGGCATCCGGGTTTTCAATCGTCACAATCCGGTTAAGCAGCTTGTTCATCACAAGCGGATTCGCCCAGAAAATGACCTTCATCCAGCCGTCATCCGGCACCTCGTCAATTGACTTGACGTATTCGTGCTTTGCCTTGTCAAAATACATCGCGCCGTTAATAAACACGCCGCTTTTGACGATATAGACATAGTCGTCAAAATACACGCCGATATCCACACTCTTAAAAATATCATCAAATTCGCCGGAAATATACCGCACAAATTCCCTGCCCTTTTCGCCTATCGTATTGCGCCAGATCATCTTCTGCTGCTGATAATCGTATAAACCGGCGCCGTTCAAAACCACCGCCGGCTGATTGGGCGTAATGCGGTGATAGTTTCTGCCGAGGCTGGACTGCAGCCTGCCGGACGCCAGCGTAAAGTTCCCGCCCAGCTCCGTAAACTGCTTAATCGCGTCGTAATTCCGCTGTGGAATACGGCGCTTTTTATCTTTCAGCGTGCCGTCAATATCGGAGACGACCAGCCAGTTTTCAAAGGTCTTTGTCATAACAGACCTCCCTGTTTGTTATTTGGAAAGTTTTGAGAGAAACTGCGTAAAGTAATCCGGCAGCTCGCTTTCGAATGCTAAGAATTCACCGGTGCGCGGATGAAGAAAGCCGATGTGCTTCGCGTGCAGACACTGCCCGTTCAGTTCGCGGATGACCTTTTTCGGTCCGTACACATCGTCGCCCGCCACAGGATGCCCGATATACGCCATATGCACGCGAATCTGGTGCGTTCTGCCGGTTTCCAATGTACAGCGGATATGCGTAAAATCGCCGAAGCGCTGCAGCACCTCATAGTGCGTCGTAGCATTTTTGGAATTTTTAAACACAACCGCCATCTTTTTTCTATCGTTCGGATTTCTGCCGATGGGCTGATTGACCGTGCCGCTGTCCTCCTTGATATTGCCGTAAACAACCGCCTCATACGCCCGTGTGAACGAGTGGTTTTTTATCTGCGCCGCCAGCCCGACGTGCGCCAAATCGTTCTTCGCCACCACGAGCAGCCCCGAGGTGTTCTTATCAATCCGATGCACAATGCCGGGACGAATCACGCCGTTGATGCCCGAAAGGCTGTCGCCGCAGTGGTGCATCAGCGCATTGACGAGCGTGCCGCTATAGTTGCCGTTTGCGGGGTGAACAACCATCCCCTTCGGCTTTTTGACGACGAGCAAATCGCCGTCCTCATAAACAATATCAAGCGCGATATCCTCCGCCGTCACCTCCAGCGGTACGGCGTCCGGCACTGTCACATCAATAGGCTCATTGACTTTGACTTTATAGTTTTTGCCGAGCGGCTTGCCGCCGGACATCACGCCGCCGTCATCAATAATTTTCTGCACGGCGGAACGGGTAAACCCTTCCAGCGAATCGGTGAGAAATTTATCCAGTCGCTCCCCTGCCTGCTCAGCGCTCACGGTAAAGGAATACTCACTTGCCATTCGCATCCCCCTTTTTGGAAAACGCATCACACAGCAGACAGATTACCAGCGATATCGCGCCGAGCGTCACCGCACTGTCGGCAATATTGAAAATCGCAAAATTGACGAAGGTCGGCTCGATAAAGTCAATCACATAGGACAGGCGAATGCGGTCAATCAGATTGCCGATACCGCCCGACACCACAACGCCGACACTCCAGTAGAGCCAGAGGCTCCTGCAGCGATTGGAAAACAGATACCACAGCGCGCCGATACAGACAGCGGCAGTCAGCACAATGAAGAACCACCGCGCTCCTCCCAGCAGCGAAAACGCCATACCCGTATTTTCGGCATAGCGGAACTGCACCACCTTCGGAATAAACGTCACGATTTTACCGTCCGTCAGATAGCGCTGCACAAGATATTTGGTTATCTGGTCAAAGGCGACGATTAAGAGTATCATCACCGCACACCACAGGTGTTTTTTTGTATGCTTCATATTTTAAAACAGGGCGCACGCACCGTGCGCCCTTTCACCTTATTCTCTTACAGAATTTCTTTCATCGTAGCGGCGCAGCAGGCGCAGAGCGTCGGGTGCGCGGCATCGAAGCCAACCGTGCCGGAGAACTTCCAGCAGCGCTCGCACTTTTCGCCGTCAGCTCTGGCAATCGTCACGGACAGTCCGTTCACATCGCCCTTTACTTCGCCTTCGCCGTGATTCACTTCCACCGCGGAGGTAATGAAGATTTCGGGCAGCGCGCCTTCCTCGCTCTTTAAGAAGTCGTACAGTTCACCATCGGCATAAAGCGTTACCTTTGCTTCCAGCGGCTTGCCGATAATCTTCTCATTTCTCGCAAGCTCCAGCGCTTTCTGTACGTCGGTTCTGATTTCGTGGATTCTATCCCACTTTGCGATAAACGCTTCGTCTGCGTCGATATACTTCGCCTGCGGAATGTCGTTAAAGAGCGGAGAAGCCGGATTACGGGAAGCATCGTGCGGCATCGCGTTCCAGATTTCATCACAGGTGAACGCCAGAATCGGCGTAAGCACTAAGGTCAGCGCGTCAAGCACCTTGTACAGTACGGTCTGCGCGGCGCGTCTGGATTTTGACGCGGGAGCAGAGGTATACAGTCTGTCCTTGAGCACATCGAAATAGAAGTTACTCATATCGACCACGCAGAAGTTGTGCAGCGCGTGCGCCGTGGTGTGATACTCGTATCGATCGTAGCCGCTGCGTGCCGTCGCCAGCACCTCGTCGAGCTTCATCAGCGCGTACTTGTCAAGCTCCTCGAGCTCATCGTTCGGCACCATATCGGTATCGGGATTGAAATCATACAGGTTGCCGAGGCAGTATCTCGCGGTATTTCTGATTTTACGGTAGTTATCGGAAATCTGCTTGATAATTTCATCGCTGATACGGATATCGGCGTGATAATCGGCAGAGGCAACCCACAGGCGGAGAATATCCGCGCCGAATTTGTTCATCACATCTGTCGGGTCAACGCCGTTGCCGAGGGATTTGCTCATCTTTCTGCCCTCGCCGTCAACCGTCCAGCCGTGGGTGATAATCTCCTTATACGGAGCGCCCTTGCCGGAGGCAACGGAGGTCAGCAATGAGGACTGGAACCAGCCTCTGTACTGGTCGGCGCCCTCCAGATAAACGTCGGCAGGCCAGCCGAGATTCGGTCTGTTCTTACAAACAGCGAAATGAGAGGAGCCGGAGTCAAACCAGACGTCCATAATATCGCTCTCTTTTTCAAAGCCGTTCGCCTTGCCGCAGTGCGGGCAGGTGAAGCCTTCCGGCAGGAAGTATTCCGCCTCGTGCGCGTACCAGGCGTCAGAGCCTTCCTCACCGAAGATATCGGATACCTTCTGCATAATGCCGTCGTCAATGATTTCCCTGCCGCAGTCCTTGCAGTAAACCACGGGAATCGGCACGCCCCATTTCCGCTGACGGGAAATACACCAGTCGGCGCGTTCCATGACCATCGACTGCAGTCTGTCCTTACCCCATTCGGGATACCATTTCACATCCTCGGCAGCCTTTACCGCCGCCTCCTTGAAGGCGTCCACGGAGCAGAACCACTGCGAGGTGGCACGGAAGATAACGGGGTTATGGCAGCGCCAGCAGTGCGGATACTGGTGCTTAATCTTTTTGAGTGCAAAGAGCGAGCCGGTTTCGTCAAGATGCTGCGCAATCGGCTTGTTCGCGTCCTCGGTGGACAGACCGGCAAACTGACCGGCTTCCTCGGTGAGCACGCCGTTGGCATCTACCGGCACAACCACGGGAATTTCGGGATATTTCTTACAGACGATAAAGTCATCTACACCGTGACCGGGCGCGGTATGCACGCAGCCGGTGCCGCTTTCCAGCGTAACATGGTCGCCTACGATAACGAGCGACGTTCTGTCAAGGAACGGGTGCGCCGTCTTAATATATTCAAGCTCGCTGCCGCGGATGATGCCGACGGTTTCATAATCGGTAATCCCGGCGTCCTCAAATGCCGACGGTGCCAAATCGGTCGCCATCACATAGTATTCGCCGTTTGCCTTGAGCAGCGAATACTCATAGTTCGGACCGACGCAGATAGCCAGATTGGCAGGCAGCGTCCAGGTAGTTGTCGTCCAGATAACAAAATAGGTCTTATCCAGCTCAGCGCCGAGGGCAGTGAGCTTGCCCATATCGTCCGTTACCTTAAATTTCACATAGATGGAGTGGCACGGGTCCTCGCCGTATTCAATCTCCGCTTCCGCAAGTGCCGTCTGGCAGTCCGGGCACCAATAAACAGGCTTTAAGCCCTTGTAGATATAGCCCTGTGACGCCATGGAGGCAAACACCTTAATCTGCTCCTGCTCAAATTCCTTCTGCAGGGTGATATACGGGTTTTCCCACTCGCCGATAACGCCCATCCGCTTAAAGCCCTCGCGCTGTAAATCCACGAAGGACAGCGCGGTATCGCGACAGATTTTACGCAGCTCCAAATCGCTGATATTCGTCTCGGCGGAAATGCCTGCCTTTTTTCTGGCGGCAAGCTCGGTTGGCAGACCGTGGGTGTCCCAGCCGGGCACATACGGTGCCTGGAAGCCCGTCATATTCTTATAGCGCACGATAAAGTCCTTTAAGGTCTTGTTCAGCGCATGGCCGATATGAATCGCACCGTTGGCGTACGGCGGGCCGTCGTGCAGCACAAAGCGGGGTTTGGTCTCATTATGCTTCATCAGCGCCTGATACTGCTTTCTCAGATCGGAAGAGCA
>CALGGQ010000379.1 GCA_937915775.1 uncultured Clostridia bacterium
AGCACTACGAAAAACTGCATCCCGCTGCCATGAGCTTTGATAACCGCGTGCGCTGTATTCTGGATTTAAAAGCACTCGACTACCAGGTCGGTATCGGGTTTATGGTCGGCTCGCCGTATCAGACGGAGGAGAATTTGGCGCATGAGCTGCTATTTTTAAAGGAAATGCAGCCGCAAATGGTCGGCATCGGTCCGTTTATTCCGCACAAGGACACGCCGTTCGGAGCATTTGAAAGCGGAACTGCTGAGCTGACGACCTTTTTACTCTCGCTCATTCGGCTGACGCTGCCGCGCGTTTTGCTGCCTGCCACAACGGCGCTCGGCACGATTGACCCGATGGGACGGGAAAAAGGAATTTTAGCAGGCGCGAATGTTTTAATGCCGAACTTATCCCCCGTCGGCGTCAGAAAAAAATATTTGCTGTACGACGGAAAAATCTGCACCGGCGAGGAAGCGGCGCAGTGCATCGGCTGCCTGGCAAACCGTGTGCAGACAACCGGCAATCACATTGTAACAGACAGAGGAGATTACAACTATGGAATATAACGTAAAATCAATGAAAGCGGAGGAATTTATCCATGACGGCGAAATCCGCGAGACTGTAAAGTATGCCGAGGAAAACAAGAATAATCTGACGCTCATTGATGAAATCTTGGAAAAAGCAAAGAAACGTAAAGGGCTTTCACACCGTGAAGCGAGCGTTCTGCTGGCGTGCGACGATGAGGAAAAGGTAAAGGAAATCTATGACCTTGCCGAGCAGATTAAGAAGGATTTTTATGGCAACCGCATTGTGCTGTTTGCACCGCTGTACCTTTCCAACTACTGCGTAAACGGCTGCCTTTACTGCCCGTACCACGGTCAGAACAAGCACATCCCGCGTAAAAAGCTCACGCAGGAGGAGGTTGCCAAAGAGGTCATCGCCCTGCAGGATATGGGGCACAAGCGCCTTGCCATTGAAGCCGGTGAGGATCCAGTGAATAACCCGATTGAATACATTCTCGAATGTATCAACACCATTTATTCCATCAAGCATAAGAACGGCGCTATCCGCCGCGTCAATGTCAATATTGCAGCGACCACGGTAGAGAATTACCGCAAGCTGAAGGACGCCGGCATCGGCACCTACATCTTATTCCAGGAAACTTATAATAAAGAAAACTACGAAATCCTGCACCCGACGGGACCGAAGCACAACTACGCTTATCACACCGAAGCGATGGACAGAGCGATGGAGGGCGGTATTGACGATGTCGGCATCGGCGTTCTGTTCGGGCTGGACAATTATCAGTATGAATTCGCCGGACTGTTAATGCACGCTGAACATCTGGAAGCTGTTCACGGTGTCGGGCCGCACACCATCAGCGTTCCGCGTGTAAAGCCTGCCGACGATATTGACCCAAACGAATTTGATAATTCCCTGTCAGACGATATGTTCTGCAAAATTGCGGCGTGCATACGCATTGCCGTGCCGTATACGGGAATGATTATCTCAACGAGAGAGACGCCTGAAGTAAGGGCGAAGATTATCCGCCTCGGCGTCAGCCAGATCAGCGGCGGCTCACGCACCAGCGTCGGCGGCTATGCCGAAAAGGAGCGCCCGCACGACACCGAGCAGTTTGACGTATCGGACAACAGAACGCTTGACGAGGTAGTCAACTGGCTGATGAGAGAGGATTATATCCCCTCCTTCTGTACCGCTTGCTACCGTGAAGGCAGAACGGGCGACCGCTTTATGAGCCTTTGCAAATCCGGTCAGATTCAGAACTGCTGCCACCCGAATGCGCTGATGACCTTAAAGGAATTCCTGATGGATTACGCCAGTGAGGACACCAAGCGGCTCGGCGAAGCGATGATTGAAAAAGAAATTGACACCATTCCGAAGGAAAAGGTACGCGAAATTGTTCGCGAAAGACTCGGAATGATTGAAAACGGAATCCGCGATTTCCG
>CALGGQ010000380.1 GCA_937915775.1 uncultured Clostridia bacterium
TGCGCCGGAGCATTGCACGGCTGCCGAGCAATGCTCCGGCGCAACCTTGAGTTGACCGCTGACGTGGTACTTTACAAGCTCGCGGAAAAAGCTGTCGTCCTTATCCTGCAGCAGATAATCGTAGCGGATACCGGAGCGGATAAACACCTTTTTGACCTGCGGCAGCTTGCGTACTACGCGCAAAATTTCGAGATATTCGCTATGGTCGGCTTGCAGGTTTTTACACGGCTGCGGGGCTAAACATTTTTTACCCTTGCAGAGCCCGTGCTCCTTTTGCATTTCGCACGACGGCTGACGGAAATTCGCCGTTGGCCCGCCGATATCGTGAATATAGCCCTTAAAATCCGGCAGCGTTGTCAGCAGCTCGGCTTCCTTGAGAATACTTTCTTTGCTACGGGTGGTAACGTATCTGCCCTGATGAAACGCTATTGAGCAGAAGTTACACGCGCCGAAGCAGCCGCGGTTATGCGTAATGGAAAACGCTACCTCTTGAATCCCCGGCACACCGCCCTGCGCCTCATATGACGGATGGTAAGTACGCGCATACGGCAAGGAATATACCCAATCAAGCTCTTCTGTTGTCAGCGGCGGCATAGGCTGATTCTGCACCACCATTCTTTTGCCGTGTTTTTGCTTGATAATTTTGCCGCGGATATGATCCTGTTCGTCCTGCTGTATTCTTGCCGCCTTGGCGTATTCAGCTTTATTCGTTTTAACGTTGTCATAGCTCGGGCACTCCACGCCGACATACGGTGTTTCACGCACGTCAACGGCATAAACCGTGCCTTTGATATCATGCATTGTCTGCACGCTTTCGCCCGCTGCGAGACGGTTGGCAATTTCAATGATTTGGTTTTCGCCCATCCCGTAAATCAGCAGGTCGGCGCCGGCATCGAGCAGAACGCTCTGCCGCACCTTGTTATCCCAGTAATCATAGTGAGCAAAACGGCGCAGAGATGCTTCCAGACCGCCGATAATCACCGGCACATCGGGATAGAGTTCCCGAACGATTTTAGCGTAGACAATGACGGCTCTGTCAGGGCGCTTGCCCACCTTGCCGCCGGGGGTATACGCATCCTCGCTGCGTTTCTTTTTGGCAACGGTATAATGCGCCACCATTGAATCAATATTACCGCTGGTAATCAGATAGCCCAGCCGCGGCTTGCCGAACTGAACGAAATCAGCCGTGCTATGCCAGTCCGGCTGGCTTAGTACGGCTACTTTAAATCCTTTTGCTTCAAGGACTCTTGTTATAATGGCTGCGCCAAAGGAAGGGTGGTCAACATACGCATCGCCCGTGATATAGACGAAATCCGCCTGCTGCCAGCCTCTCTCCAGCATATCCTTTTGGTTAATCGGAAGAAATCGGTTCATCAATATTCCTCGTCCGAATAATAATCCTCATCCTGACGGTCCACAACATCCCCGGCATCCTCAAAGCTCATCTGCACCGTGTTTTCCGTCGTGAAATCCTGCACGGGACCGTTAGCTTTCATCTGAATCCACTGCTGCTTATTCACACGGATTTCACGCGGCTTGGCGCCGTCCTGCGGACCGATGATACCCTTTTCTTCGAGCTGATCCATAATCTTGGAGCCGCGGGAATAACCGACGCCGAGTTTCCGCTGCAGGAACGACGTGGAGGCTCTGCCGTTATCCAGCACGACATCAACTGCCTGCTCAAACAGCGGGTCAAGCGCTTCTCCGCCGCCCTCGTCGCCAAAGGCAGAGGAGGAACCCTTTTCCTGTACCGCCTTCTGCTCGATTTCCTTCTGGATTTCGTCGCTATATTGGCTTTCGCCCTGATTTTTGACGAAATCGCACAGCTTTTCAACCTCCTCATCGGAGATAAAGCAGCCCTGTACACGTAACGGCTTGCTGGAGCCAATCGGCGAATAGAGCATATCGCCGCGGCCGAGCAGCTTTTCGGCGCCGCCGGTATCCAGAATGGTACGCGAGTCAATCTGTGACGAAACAGTCAGTGCAATACGCGAGGAAATGTTTGCCTTGATAAGACCGGTGATAACGTCAACGGAAGGTCTTTGAGTAGCGATAACAAGGTGCATACCGGCAGCACGCGCCATCTGTGCCAGACGGCAGATGGAATCCTCCACCTCTTTCGGCGCCGCCATCATCAGGTCGGCAAGCTCATCAATACAGATAACGATTTTCGGCATCGGCTCCATATCCTTATGCTTGGCGACATATTTGTTATAGCCCTCAATATCACGCACGCCGGTATCGGAGAAGGACTGATAACGCTTCAGCATTTCCGACACTGCCCAGCCGAGCGCACCGGACGCCTTGCGCGGGTCAGTCACAACGGGAACGAGCAGATGCGGGATATTCTCATATTTTGAAAATTCAACCTTTTTCGGGTCAATCATCAAGAACTTCACCTCATCGGGCTTGGCACGATACAGGATAGACACAATGATGGAGTTCATACAGACGGATTTACCCGAACCGGTAGTACCGGCAATCAGCAGGTGCGGCATCTTCGCCACATCGCAGAACACGATGTTGCCGGCAATATCCTTACCGATAGCGGCGGAGAGCAGCGATTTCTGGCTGTCAAACTGGGAGGAATCTATAACCTCGCGCATGGACACCATATTCTTGACCTGATTCGGAATTTCAATGCCGACTGCCGCCTTGCCCGGAATCGGCGCTTCAATACGGACATTTGTCGCCGCTAAATTCAGAGCGATATCGTCAGACAGGTTCGTAATTTTAGAAATACGAACGCCTGCCGCCGGCTTCAGTTCGTATCGCGTTACTGTCGGTCCGCGGGAAATATCGGTAATCTCCGCCGAAACGCCGAAGGACGCGAGCGTATCAATCAGCAGCTCGGCGTTATTCTTCAACTCGTTACTGATATCCCGTGCCGATTTCTGCTTGGCAACGGTCAGCAAATCAACGGACGGCAGCTGATATTCCAGCACTGCCGCGTGCATTTCATCATCACTGACAGTGAAGTCATCAACCGGCTGCGCTGCCTTTTCGATTTTTGCTTTGGCGTCGTCTCTCTTTTGCTCAGTAGCATCCTTGACGATATCGTCAATATTCTTCGGCTCCGTGCGCTGTTCCTGATTGCGCTTGGTGTGCGCATTAATCTCGTTAATCAGATTAGAATAGTCGTCGCCGGTCGTATTCTCCGTATTCTCAACGGGAATATCAATCGCTGCCTTTTTGGTCTTTTTACGCTTGGCAGGCTTATCCACCGCAGTTTCCGGAGGATATTCATCAAGCGGAATATCAATATTACGCTGTCTGCGGCGTTCGCGCTGTTCCTCAATCATCGGAGCGGTTTTCTCCACGACCTTTTTAACAGGCTTTGCCGTATTCTTAAAGAACTGATTGACCGTTGCTCTGGAAAGCAGCAGCACATCGACCACGGCAAGCAGCAGCACGATAATGATTGCCGGCGCTTTGCCCATCGTAAGCAGCAGCCAGCCAAGCACAGCACCGATCAAACCGCCGTTGAAATAATACGGCGCGTTGGCATAAGCGAGTTTGACGGCGTCGCCGAACGGCTCGCCGGACTGATTACGGACGATATGAATAAAGGTCGAAGCAAGCAGCACGATAATGATAATCATAACGACCTCAAAGGTCATCTTCTTGCCCGAACTTTTAACAGTGAACAAAAATGAATACACAAGGCACAGCAGCGGGAATACAATCGCAGCAAACCAGCCGAATAAGCCTATGTAAACCTCGTGAACCGTGCGCCAGACACCCTCGCCCTGCACAACGGCGATAAAGAAAAACAGCACGGACAGCGCAAAGATAACAATGCCGATG
>CALGGQ010000381.1 GCA_937915775.1 uncultured Clostridia bacterium
ACTGGAGTTCAGACGTGTGCTCTTCCGATCTAAAATCACGTCATAGGAACGCGGCGAGTGCAGAAAATCACAGCCGACCTCGATGCCTCTCAGCAGCGGCACGTTGCTGTCCATCGAGCGGAGAATTTCTGCCGCTTTTTCACATTCCGCAGGGGAGTTATCCTTCAATTTAAAACACACAATATGTTTAATCATAATATATCTCCTTATTCGTATTCCACCGTGGCAGGCGGTTTAGATGTGATATCGTAGACAACGCGGTTGATACCCTTGCATTCATTCGTGATGCGGTTCGATACCTTAGCAAGTATGTCATACGGAATGCGCGCCCAGTCCGCCGTCATAAAATCATCTGTCGTGACGGCGCGGATGATAATCAGGTTTTCATACGTTCTGTGGTCGCCCATAACGCCGACGGTTTTCACGTCCGGCAACACGCAGAAAAACTGCGACATTTTGCTCTCATAGCCGTTCTTGCTCATTTCATCGCGCAGCACCGCGTCAGCATCCTGTAAAATACGGATTTTTTCCGCCGTGATTTCGCCGATGATACGCACGCCAAGTCCCGGACCGGGGAACGGCTGCCGCCATACGAGCTCCTTCGGAATGCCGAGCTTTTCGCCCACACGTCTTACCTCGTCCTTGAATAAATCAGCGAGCGGCTCAATAATGCCGAGAAATTCAACGTCCTCGGGCGTTTTCACACGGTTGTGGTGCGTTTTGATAACATCTGCGTCGCCCTTGCCGGATTCAATGCAGTCGGGGTAAATCGTGCCTTGGGCAAAATAACCCTTGTCGCTGTGTTTGCGGATTTCATTCCAGAACACGTTGAAGAATTCCGTGCCGATAATTTTGCGCTTTTCCTCGGGGTCGGTGACGCCCTTTAACCGCTGCAGAAAATGCTTGCCACAGTTGACGCGAACGAAGTTCATATCAAAGAGCGAGGTGAAGGTTTTCTCCACGAAATCGCCTTCGTCTTTGCGCATCAAGCCCTGGTCAACGAAAACGCAGGTGAGCTGTTTGCCGACAGCACGGGAGAGCAGACCGGCTGCTACCGAGCTGTCCACACCGCCGGATAAACCGAGGATAACCTGCTTGTCGCCGATTTGGTGGCGCAGCTTCTCCACCGTGGTTTCGATGAAGTTGTCCATTACCCAGTCGCCCTTGCAGCCGCAGATGATGTACAGGAAGTTATACAGCAGCTGCTCGCCGTATTCGGTGTGCGTCACTTCGGGGTGAAACTGCACGGCGTAAATCGCTTTCTTTGTGTTCTGCATCGCTGCGCACGGGCAGTCAGGCGTTGCCGCGATAATCTCATAACCTTCCGGTGCCTCGGAAATATAATCCGTGTGGCTCATCCAGACGACGGATTTTTCGGGAATATTTTCAAACAGGGGAGATGGGTTTGCTGTCAGTTCTATTTTACCGTATTCGGAAACAGGCGCTGTGCTGACGGTGCCGCCTGCCATCCAGCTGATGAGCTGGCAGCCGTAGCAGATGCCGAGTATCGGAACGCCGAGCGAGAGAATATCGGCGCTGTAATGCGGCGAGGACATATCAAATACCGAGTTCGGTCCGCCCGTAAAAATGATGCCCTTGTATTGTTTACTTCTGATGGTGTCCAAATCCGTTGTGTAAGGCAGAA
>CALGGQ010000382.1 GCA_937915775.1 uncultured Clostridia bacterium
CCGAACAACCTGATGCCATATATCACGCAGGTTGCCATCGGCAAGCGCAGCGAGCTCGGCGTGTTCGGCAACGATTATGACACGCCGGACGGAACCGGCGTGCGCGATTACATTCATGTGGTGGACTTAGCGCTCGGTCACGTCAAGGCGGTGGAAAAGGTACGCGGCACAACAGGGCTCTTCATCTACAACCTCGGCACCGGCATCGGCTACAGCGTGCTGGACGTCGTCAAGGCATTTGAAAAAGCAAGCGGCGTCACCATTCCGTATGTGATTAAGCCGCGCAGAGCCGGCGACATCGCCACCTGCTACAGCGACCCGAGCAAGGCGCTCAGAGAGCTTGGCTGGAAAGCGGAACGCGGCATTGAAGAAATGTGCGAGGACAGTTGGCGTTGGCAAAGCCAGAACCCGAACGGTTATCCGGATTAACAAAGAACAAAACGGCGGTCGCTGACCGCCTTTTTTGTTGGTAAAATAACAGAAAACCACCCGAGTGTTGCCACTCGGGTGGTTTTGTTTTGATTAGAATTCAATCTCGCCACCGGGGTTATCGCCATCGCCGATACCGCCGTTCGGATTGCTTTCGGTGAAAATGATATCCACCGTGAACTGTTCAATTTCCGCCTCAGGAGTTCTGTATTTTTTCTTATCCATTGTCATATACCCTCCTAAAGCAGCTTACTGTACGGAATTCACTTGGATCGTCGTATCCTTTGCATTGATCGTGTATTCCGTGCCGTCGTAATTGTAAGTGAACTTGTAGTTCAGCGTTGCCTGACCGTCGCAGGAGGCGGGCGCCTGGTTCTTCACCTTAACCGTTACCGTGAACTGACCGTATTCATTGATGTTGGTTACCGTTGCGATAGCCTGCTTTCTGGTGCCGTTCACCGTGACGCCGGTTACGAAGGTAACATTGTTAATCTTCTCAGCGCAGCCGCTCGTTACAATCGCATAGGACTTCACCAGGTACTTGCCGTCAGCATCCGTAATCGGATCGCCGTTGCCATCCTTGGATACGGAAGAGCTGATAACGGAGATGAACGGTGCCTTCTGCGTCAGTTTCTCATTGAGATACTGCTCTGCATCATACGGATAGTTCGTCGTACCAGTATTCACGGTAAAGTCACCGATGGTGCCGGACATCATTTCCGCCTTAAGCTCTGTACCGTCAACGCTGTAGGTATAGCCGTTTTCAGCGTCGCCTGCTACGGTTACCATTGCGAAGTTCGTATCGTCTACCGCATAGAAGGTGTATTCAGCATCGTAGGAAGCGATTGCATACTTGTCATTCGCATCCTTGATAGCCCATGCATAGAAGTCGCTGTTTTCGGTGCTGAGGGTTACTACATTATCAACGGAAGCCTGCGTCTGTGAACGTCCGCCGGTCAGCGTTGCGCCTGTCGGTAACGTGAAGTCAACAAAGTCTACTGCAGAGTACTTCGCTCTGTAGTTGTAGCCGATGATGTTGGCGTTCTCGTCGTCGCCGTCCTTTACCTCTTCAACACTGAATTTGTCGAAGTAGTAGAACGGAACTGTTTCCGCTTTATAAAGAACATTGTCGCCGTCCTTAACGGTGTCACTGTCGACGGTCGGCTGTGCGGAAACGTAAGCCGTCTTAACAATTCTGCCGTAGATATTCAGAATCTTGACAAAGTAGGTATTGGAGCCGCCTTCACTCGTCTTGATTGCTGCTGCGATTTCAATATTGGAATCAGCCACACGCTCGAGTGAAGTACCACGGTAAGTCCACTTGCTTGAGCCGGTTACCTCAGCATTTTCAAAGTCAGCTGCTAAACCGTCCTTGATGGAAACGGAGTACGTTACCTCTTCATTGACGGAGGTCACGCCAGTTTCCTCATCTGTCGTTGTCGTCAGACCGGGAACATCAAAGGAGAAGGTTTCGCCGTAGTATTTCTCTTGCGTCAGCGTCTGCGGGAAGCCGGAGGCAACATTGCCTGCGGAATCGTTCTTGGAAACAGTGAGCTGTGCCTTGAACTTCTTGATGTAGGTTGCCGGGTCAGCGTCCATCGTGTTGACCGCGGTCAGCAGCGCTGCGGTGTAAGCATCGGTTTCACCGGTACCGAGTACGCGAAGCTCACCATTAACGCCTGAATCGTCGAGCATGACATTGGTATTGCCTGCCGCATTCATTCTTGCATTGTAAACAGGCTTTGCTTCTGTTGCAGCAATGTAAACTTCAGGATCACGCTTTGCCAGCTCTGCCGTAATCAGGTTTTCAGAATTGATGTACTTGTTCAGGTCAACAGCGGAAACAATCGCATACGCATTGTTATAGGCTTTGTATGCATCGTCATCATCTATCGCCACAAGTGCAAGATCCTTAATGTTTTCTGCACGCTGGAGCACCGCGATCTGTGCCGGTGAGTAGTCGGACGTTGCATCGTTCTTGCTGTCCGCCTCAAGCGCTGTGCCGTTCACATTGTAACCGCGGAAGTCATCATCTGCACTTACGCCGGAGAAGTCGGTGCCGTCGCCATCGTAGTAATAGAACTTCGCGTCGTCTTCTGTCTCGGTATAGCCTTCACCCTCCAGAATGGCGGTGATGTTGTAGCTCTGGCTATCCTTCTTCGCATACTTGGAAAGGTTAGCGACCGAACTTCTGTTAGCAACAGCGCCGGTGTAATTGGCTTCATCGCCGTAAATTTCGGCAAGCTGCGCTTCCGTATAATCGATTTCATCGGTATACAGTGCGTCCTCAATCGTCTTCCAGCTCTTGTAAGAGTAAATCTGCGTGCCTTCGCTATCAAAGATACCGCTCTCGTCCATTTCAATCTTGGAGTCGATATTCTCGGAAGCATTACCGTCAAGCTGATCATCCAACGCCGTGGTATCAACCTTCGGCATCAGGGTGGACTTCATCTTATCCATGGCATCCATCAGCTCGTTATACTGCTCGCCGGAATACGGGCTCTTACGCCAGAAGCCTTCCGTTGCACCGTCAACCTTCTGAATCAGATTATAGGTTTCGTCCTCATTGTTCGGGTTGGTAAAGGTGGTATCATCGTTGATACCCTGCGTTCTGTGCGCGAGGTAATACTCGTTGTTAACGTAGAACGAAACAGCGGGCTTAATCGCATCAAGCGCTGCGCGGAAGTCATCGATAGAATCCTGAGAATAGATGGAAGGATCTACGTTGTTCTCATAGAACGCTTCGGTTTCAAGGTACTTATCCTCAACCTTCGCATAGTTAGTGGCATCGTACAGGTTGTAGTAAGCGTCTACCACATCCTGAATCAGCTTTGCCTGAACAGCGTCGGTATGGGTATTATTATCATCCTGGAAGATGTTTCTGCCGGCGTCTGTCGTGTTGAAAATGGCTGTACCGTCGCTGTTGTAAGCGGTAACATACTCAGCACCTGCCACACCGTCAGCGATGTCGGCAGCATACTGTGCTTGACCGGCAAGGTCATCCTGCAGGGTGTTCTGCGGGTTGTAAACGAACCAAGCCGCTTTACCAAGCGCACGGATATAGTCGTCGTAGGAAGCCGCGGAAACCTTTTCAACCTGGATATCGGTATTACCTTCGTTATCGGGAACGATGGTGATTTCGCCGGTTTCGGAGTCCTGTTCAATCTGCTTATTCGCAAATCTTTCAAGGAAGTCACGGACAGCGCCCTTATCACAGGTAGAAACGCCGATGTTGTAATAGTGGTAGGTTTCGGAACCGCAGTATCTTGCGTTACCGTCCGCACTAGTTCCGGCGTCGGTCATCTTGTGATACAGACCGGCTTCCAAAATGTAATTGGAATACGCCTCTGCGGAAAGACCGCCGGTGGAAGGCCATACGCTCTTATTGATTCGACCGCTGGCAGTATCCGTATTGGAACCGTTTGCAACACGGTTGAAGGTAAAGGTAGCCGTACCCTTGAAGTTATGGGTAGAACCCTTACTGTTATCAAGATAGGTATACGCCGTAGCAGTTGCCAAGTCGTCAGAACCGTTCTTGAACAGATCAACCGTAAAGTCATGATAATTCTTACCGGTATCAATATTGTATTCGCCGGTGCTCGGATTACAATCCTTATACGTACCGGTTGCCATCGCATACCACGTATCAACACCGGATTGGTTATAAAGATAGTTGTTATTCAGCAGCATCTCTTCAGGATACCATGTTCTGTTACCCTGATAGAACAGACCGCTGCGGTACAGTTCCTGGTTCGTCTGAACGGAATTACCGCTTTCAGCTAACGTATAAGAGTAAACAACATCAAGACCGGTCTTATTCAACGCATAAGAGGATGCCATATCCATCGTCGCGTTTTCATAAGTATCCCAACGGAAGTTGGACGTTCTCATGACAAACTGATAACCTGTCGGTACGCCGGAGGAATTGGTTGTAATCAGACCTCTTGCGTTGTTGGTCTTATACTGCTGCGGGTCAGAGTAGTCGATGTAATAATCTGTGTCAACAACATCGGGTACGGAGGTGTAAGAAATCGCATCCGTATCGTTATGCTGCTGTACAGAGTAGGAACCGGAGTTTACACCCTGAGAGGTTGCATAGAAACCGAACAGCGTATTGATTTCATCAACCGTATCAAGCGCGCTGTTGTCAAACGTTGTACCGTCGAAGTCAGAGATGTAGTTGGATACACCGTGACCGTATTTGGAATTGGATTTTTCGGTATTACCGTGTGCCTCGTAAATCAGGTGTGAATACGTCGGCATTGCAGAACCGTAGGAATCCACGAAACGGTTAAAGATACCGATACCGCTTCGTCTGTTGTTACCTACTGTATCCTTCTGGCTGTTTCTGGTTGCCGCCAGCGTATGCGCCCAAGCCGGGTTCGGCATGACGTAGCAGAATTCAAATTCGCTGAATTCATAGCCGGTTTCCAGGTTCTTGTAACGAACGATCAGTTCAACACCGTCCTGGGTGTATTCGCCCTCGTCCTCGTTATACTTGAAGTAATCGGACATGACACCCTGTAAACCGTAGTAACGCTTGAGTTCTGCCTTAACAGCATCGGTAGCAGCAAGCGCTTCTGCGTCAGTATACTGGTTGCCGTTGTCGTCGTACCAGACGCCCTGACCGGTAGCAATCATCTGCGTATTCGTCAGCGAAACAACGCTGATGGAGGAACCGGTATAACCGCCTGCCTGTACACGGGATTTATCGGAATAGCAGTAAACTGCATCCGGGCTGTTAACGTCCAGTTTCGCCGGGTAGGAAACGGTAATCGTGGTATAACGTTCACCGGAAGCCGTTTCGGAACCGTACTGGAAGTTATCGGAAATCTCCTGACCGTATACGGCGTAGGAGTTCTTCACCGCATTTGCAAGATAGTTTTCATATTCCGTACCGCCCTTGGTGATACCCCACTTGTACATCGTGCCGTCGCCGTATCTGTCCTCACCGGTATCAATCATCTCGTCGGCATATGCCTTCGCGATGTTATATGCTACGGTATCGGAAGCGTGGGTATAGATAACGTGGTCCATGGCAACGAGGTCAGCCTCGTTGATAACGTCGGAGGAATCCGGAACGTCACCGGTTCTGTAAGCCCAGGCAACTTCGCCGATGGACTTGACGCTGACTTCGTAATCAGCATCTGTAGCCGCGGTGCCGTTATATTCGTTCAACAGACCGATGGACGGTAAGAGCGTTTCAAAGCCTTCATCACCGACGAGCTGGGAACCGACAACGCCCTTGTAACGAATGGGAGCCGTATTATCGGAGCCGGCATACATCGTGATGTAGTTGGTGCCGTCTGTGCCCTCGGAAATCTCTACGAAGGAGCTGAACGGGATTACCACGGTATCGCTAACAGGCTTGGTACCGTAAGCAAGACCGGTGGTATCATCATACGCGATGATGGTAAAGGTATATTCTTTTGAATAAGATTCATTCACTGCCAGACGCATATCGTCAGCCGTGTACATACCCTGAAGGTCATACATCGTGAGGTCACGCTTTACGGAGTCTGTTCCGTTGTACTGATACGGCAGGAGTACCGGCCAGCCGTCCTCGTTGAACGCGAGCACGTTGTTAAGACATACGTTACCTGTCAGTTCGCTCTGACGTTTAGCAATAGCGCCGTCAGGAACAGCTACCCAGCCGTGAGACTCGGTTGCAAAAGGTCTTGCGTGAACGGAGTTGATATCAACCGCTTCGCCGTCTGTATTGTAGACAATGTAAGCTGAGTTATGACCGGTAGATGTAAACAGGTAATCCTGCAGATTAATATCGTACGGCGCCAGCAACTGGTTACCACGGGCATGCTTTTCGTCAGCGTTTGCATTCAGTGCGGAAACACCGTTGTAGCCCTGATAGCCCTGATAGCCGTCGCCATCCGTCTGGTTCTGACCCATTGGGTCGGTAGCACGGAATACACGCTCGGTGTATGAGCCTGCGTTAGAACCGAAGGATACAAACAGATAGTAATAGTTTGTGCCGTTAATGTATTTATGAATGACATAGGAACCTTCACCTGAGGACTGGCCTTCTGTTGCACCGAGATCAGCCTCAACGTCCTGCATATAAGCTCTTGCCAGCTCATAGCTCTTGCCGTCAGCCGGAACTTCGAGGGAGTCAACCGTGCCCTTGACGGAAGCAAGCGAGGTACCGTCTGCATTCATCGGGGAACCGTAGATCGCAGCATATCTGCCGTCCTGATGCTTCCAGCCCCAGGAACCAAGCGTCATATACAGCTGGTCTTTATCCAGTTTACCGTCATCATCGTAACCGTAGAATACGCAGATATCAATCGCATTCGGATGATAATCCTGTGCCTGATAGATAATCGTTTGATATTCATAGCCGTGATCCGGATAATCGGAGGTGAGCATGAAGCTGACACCGCCGACAGCGCCCCAGTAAGAAGTCGCCGCATAGTAGCACCACTTGTTCAGTGTTACGTTGTACATTACGTGCGGTGCCCAGATCAGGAAGCCGGCGCCGTTGCTCGGGATTGTTCCGGAAGCATACTGTGACTTATGGTCAGCGTTCATCAGGCTGAGCGGTTCATCCAGCGCATCCTGATAGTTTTCGCTGAACAGGTCTTCATTCTGATAACCGCAGCGTCCCTGGCTATCGCCGAGAACTTCCCACTGATAGTTATCTGTGGAATGGTAAACGGTCATGCCGGTACCGAAGTTGTAGTAATCTACATGATCAACCTCGTTGGTAGTCATCGGGTTCACATTGGAGCCATACTTGTATTCGAAGTATTCAATACCAACGATATCGCCGTTGTTCAGCGTATATGCCGTCACGCCCGTCGGGTCGTGAGAGGTGTTCTTGAGGTCGGTGGAAACGTCGTCACGGTCCTCATTATAATAGTTATAAATATCTACCTGTGATTTAACGCCGACATAGAAACGGACGTCGTCCAGATACAGGTTGTTGTTTTCGTTGTTCCAGTAAGCATTACCGAAAGCGTAGGAAACGTCAGTATCGGAAGCCGTAATGAAGTTAAGAACTTCCTGGGCATATTCCGCATCGGTCATAGAAGCATACGCGCCTTGCTTATCAACGCTTCTTGGATGCGGGTCACCATTGAAGTAAACCATAATACCGCTGTTCGGATCAATCGTTACAGCGATGTGTTCCCAGTAACCGTTATATGAACCGGCTGCATGGTTGGTGTAATCCTGACCGTTTGACCAGATGTCAAAGTAGTCGCCGGAACCGCTTACAGCGCCGTCACTTCTGGAAACATAACCGCCCGCAGAAACGTTGAAATAAGTATAATCGGAATCTGCATGGTTGTAGAACGACAGAGCCGGAAGCTTTGTATCAAAGCTCGTTACGTCATTATCGCTTGCGTCGGTAACGTAACGCCAGAACATCAGCGTGGCGCCCTGACTCTTAACCGCAGAGGCTGCAGAAATATCGGCAAGCGGGTTGCTGGCAAACTTCGCATTAGTGCCCTTGTCGCCGGTAGCGGACAGCTTCAGCACATTCGTTCTGGAATCCGCTGCACCGTTATCGTACTTGGCAACGATCTGACCCTTATGCGCCACGTGAGCAATTGTACCGGTGGATTTCAGGTCCTTCGCCGTTTCCAGCGTGGTAGTGTAGTTTTTGCCTTCAACCGTACCGTCGCCGAAACCGTCACGGTAAACCATCTCCTTGAAGTTCGCTTCGCTGAAGAGTGTGGTCTCCGTAATCTGGTCGGGAGCGCTCGTCGGGTACGCCTTAATCGTCACAAACGACGAAGAAGCGACAGACGGAACATTTTCATTAATAGAGCTGCCGTAGGTATACGGACCCTGCTCCTCGCCGCCGTCAAGGGAAATGGTGTAGCTGACGCCGCCGGTGTAGGTATCTGCCGTTGCGAGCTTAATGGTGTTGTGCTCATCGCTGTAGTACAGCGGGCCCTTGTCGCCTGCATTTTCTACATAAGCAGTGAGCGAAGCCTTACGGGTAATGGTAAACGTCTTTTCAATCGAAACGTCGCCGTTCACCTCTTTCACCGTTACGGTAATCGCAGGTGCAGTCGCTGCGCCGCTGGCGAACGGAACAAAGCTGCTGGCTTCCGTGTAGGCGCCGTCGCCGATTTTATAGGAAATCGTACCGGCGTTCGTGCCGTTCACGCTCGTAAAGGTTACCGTCTCGTCAAGATCAACGGACAGCGGAGAAGCCTCGGGAGCCTTAAATAGGGTGTAGGTTTCGTGAACCCATGCCGTGTACTTGCTATTTACATAAGCTCTTGCCGAAACCGTCGCCGTCGTAGCGTCTGTGTGCTGCAGGAACGGGTCAAACGTAATAGAGCCGTTTGCGGCAACCGCCTCGGTCACCTCTCCTCCGGCAGTACCGCCATCGTAAGCAATTGTATAGATAAGATTGCCGGCTACGTCCTCACCATTGGTGATGGTGATGGTGTCGCCCGTTACCAGCAGCGTATTGTCGCTGAAGCTCGGCGGGGTAAGGCTGTTTGCTTCAAGAGCTTCCGTCTTTTCCGCTAACGTAGACGCTTCGGAAGCTACGCTTGCAGACGGATAGGTATTCTGGTTGTACAGCGCCGCCATCTTTGCCTTTGCCGCATTATAAGCAGTTGTAAATTCTGCAAAGCTTTCGGGGCCGTAATTATCCGGTGTACCCATTGCTTCAACCGGTGTAACCGTTGAACCAGCCTGCGTCGTATACTGGGTGTCAAACGTATTGCGCAGCGCTTTGTAGTTGGTATCAGCCGTTTTAGCAACACCATTATCTACATAAGCTTCTAACGCTTCTGCTATCTTTCCGCCAACTGCTGTCGCCTGATTGGAAGGATTGCTTGAAAAGTCAACACTGAAATCAACTGCAGATGCTTTATCCATAAACGCAAAGAAGTTAGTGAGCCCGCCTTCTTTGTAGTTAGCTACATCGCCGTTATAATCGTTCATAGCGGCGTCATAAGCATCTTTTAAGCCCTTGTAGTTAAGGACATAAACGCCAGAGAAATCCGCCGTGACAGTAGCTTTTGTGTCCTCGTTGTCATTATCATACTGAACACCAGTAAACCCGACATTGCCATAATTCTTATAACCCTGTTTTGCCGTAAATGTGGGATGAATAGACAGATGACCGGAAAGATGATACCAGGAACCTGTACTTGTAGAAATTCCTGTAATTGCAGCTGCAGGAGAAACATAATTTACAATTGCGCTACCGGTCTGTGAATATGTAAAGTCGTACGTACCGGTCGTATTTCTAACATACCACTTTTCGTCAGGTCTGATTTCAGTACTATTTGCGTTTGTATCATCCGTTCTATAGAATGTCTTTAATGCTCTGGGCTTTGATGACCAACCGCCAGCGCCTTTGTATCCTGGCATTACGCCAAACTTTGGTACTGTAGTGCCATCCCAGAAAGCAACAACATTTGCCGGATATACAATTCGTACTGTTAGTGAATTGCTTGCTGAACCCTCTTTCACAGTACTTGCAGAAGGAGTTGCATACAAGAGGCTTACATAATGAGGGTTGATATAGCCTGCATTATCGCCTTGGTTTGAATCGCCGCTGAACGCAGTTGTCGGATTATAGTCCGGAGTTGCAACGTTAACGCCATTCCAAGACTTCATAGCCGCTACGGCAAGACCAAGCTCCTGCGCAGGACCGACTACATCGGTATCTGCGTTTTCGCCGTAAATGTACGCATCATAATGGGTGCTCGCCTTTTGATAAGCGGTATAAGCAGCACTCATATTCGTGTAAATACCGGTAGCCATCTTGCGCTCATAGAGTTCCATAGCGGTCTTAAGACTACCGGCATCGCTGCCGAAATCATAGAACGCCAGGTTCTTGATATAGCCCTGGAAGTACGGGTCGTTATAAATCGCACGACCGACAAATACCTGCGTCATGGAAGCGAACTGTTCTTTAATCGCCTGACCGGTAACACCGTTAGCTCTGTCGCCGGAAATGGCAGTGTCGGAATAGTTGGCAACAAAAGAGCCCTTCAATTGACCGTCAACGTAGTATGAATACTGACCAGACGCATCCATATAAACCGTCAGGTTATACCATACATTGGATTCAGGAACCCAAGCTGAACCGCCGCCGGTGGTCATAGTACCGTCAGCAAGGTCGTTTGAATAATACGAGCATTCATTGCCGTTGACCTTTGCAAGCGTCATACCGCGGCGCCAGTCATTCGTGGAATCGCTGCCGCCGTTAATCGCAAACGTATTGCTTGTTGTGCCGTCATTCACGTCAATTAAACGACCGTTATCAGCGTTCGCGCTATCCTTCTTAAAATCAAAGGAGATGGCAAAGCCTGAGCTGTTAGTTACATCGGCAAGTGGATTGCTTGATAAAGTAAGATAGTTACTGCCCGTAAACTTAGCAGCTTTTTCGGTTGCGTCCCATGTAACATTACCTGTATTGGTGAACGCACCATCAATACCATTGGTAAGGAACACATAGGAACTCGGCTCAGCATTTTTCGCAAATGCCAAAAAGGCATTCAGCGGAAGCATGGTAACGAGCATTGCCGCCGCCATGATGAGCGCTAAGATTTTCTTGCTTAATTTAGTCATTTCTTTTCCTCCTTAAAATTCCGCCGCAGCGGCGCTTGGCGCTCGATATCGGCTTACTGACTACGCCGGTTACCGTCGTTTTGGCGCTTTTGCTTTGGTTTGGTGGGGTATTCACAATTTGTTCACTAATCGAAAAATTGCGCAGTATCCCTTTTTATTTTTATACACGATAATTATAATATGGCGAGTTTTTAATGTCAAGCATTTTTTGAACATTTTGTAAATTTTTTTATTTTTGTATAGTTTATGCACTAAAGTCTACGTTTTGCCTGTTAATTTTGTGCAAAATTCGGGTACTTGACTATTTTGGAAATTTATATATAATAATTATGACATTAATAAATCCGCCCGTAGCATAACTGGATCATGCAGCAGATTCCGATTCTGGAGATTGGGGGTTCGAATCCCTTCGGGCGGACCAAACAATACCGACCGAAGGGATGAGAAACGAAACACCGATTAGCCAGCCGTCAAGGCGCAGCTCATCGGGAGCAACAGTCCGGTGGACTGTTGCGTTGTTGAGAAGAGAATCCCTTCGGGCGGACCAGTACACGGGCGGTCTTGCGACCGCCCGTGTAACTAATAGTTAGTAATCGCGTTACTTGGTGAATGATGGATAATTCTGCTTCTTTACAATACAAAAAAATGACGGAAACGCCGATTAATCGGCTGATACCGAAGCTGGCGGTGCCTACGGTTATCTCCATGCTCGTCACGGTGATATACAACATTGCGGACACCTATTTTGTCTCCAAAATCAGCGTTTCGGCGAGCGCTGCCACGGGCGTGCTGCTCAGCCTGATGGGTGTGATTCAGGCGTTCGGCTTCATGTTCGGACAGGGTGCGGGCAGCAATATCAGCCGCCGACTCGGCGCAAAGGATATTGAAGCGGCGAGGCGGTACTGCTCGACGGCATATTTTATGGCGCTCGGCGTCGGACTGCTGATTATGGCGGGCGGCCTGCTGTTTCTTGACAGGCTGATGCTGCTCCTCGGCAGCACACAGACGATTCTCCCCTACGCCAGACAGTACGGCATGTGGATTCTGATTGCTGCGCCGGCGATGACCACCGCCTTCGTGATGAACAACATTCTGCGGTTTGAGGGGCTGGCAAAGCTCTCCATGATTGGCATTATGACGGGCGGCGTGCTGAATGTAGCGCTTGACCCGCTGCTGATTTTCGGCTGCAAGCTCGGCATCGCGGGCGCCGGCATCGCCACCGCTGCCTCGCAGTATATCAGCATGCTGATTCTGCTTTCCATGTTCCTGCGCAAAAAGCCGCAAAGCCGCATATCTCCTAAGTATTTCAGCTTTCAGCCAAAGATTATCGGCGATATTATTGCCATCGGCGTACCGAGCTTTGCACGGCAGGGACTGAACGCCGTTTCCACGATTGTGCTGAACCTGCAGGCGCAGCCCTACGGCGACGAATGCATCGCCGCGATGAGCATCACCGCGAAAATCGGCATGTTCATATTCAGCGTCTGCCTCGGTATCGGGCAGGGCTTCCAGCCTGTGTGCTCATTTAATTACGGTGCCAAGCTCTTGGACCGCGTCAAAGAGGCTATCCGCTTTCTATGGAAGTTCGGCACACTGGTGATTACCGTGATGTCCGCCGCTGTTTTCATCATCGCACCGCAGATGATAACACTGTTCCGAAGCGATGAAGCGGTTGTGGAAATCGGCGCGACAGCCCTCAGGATTCTGTGCGTAGCGCTGCTGTTTTTACCGACGGTAATGACGGGCAATATGACCTTCCAGAGCGTCGGAAAAAGCGGTCCCGCCTTCTTCCTCGCCTGCTCGCAGAACGGCTTATTTTTCATTCCGCTGGTGATGATTCTGCCGCAATTCTTCGGCGTGCTCGGCATCGAAATGGCACAGCCGATGGGCTATGTGATTTCCGCTTTTATTGCGGCGCCAATGTTACTTCAGTTTATGAAAAAGTTAAAATAATATACAAAAAAGGACTGTACAGTTGTGTAAATTCTGTACAGTCCTATGTTCTTTTGTCCGTTATCTCCAGCCTTTCACGATGCTCGGGTCGGCAAAAATTTCATCCAGCCTCTTGAAAAACGGCACAACCTTGTTATAATCATATGCTCTGTGGTCGAAGGCAAGCGTCATCGGCAGAATCTGGCGGATTTCAATTTTATCCTCGCCGTTTTCATCGGTGACGACCACCGGCTCCTTACGGATGGAAAGCAAGGCAATCACCGTCGTCTGCGGCGGTACGATTTCAAGCAGGTAGCATCTGCCAGTACCCTCTCGGTAAATCGAGCCGAGGTTCGAAATCGTAATTGTTCCCTGTTCCAAATCCTTCTGGCTGAGGCGTTCGTCCTCCGGCACGGCGTAAAACTGCTTTTTCGCCTCACCGCTGAGTATTTTCACTTGGTGCTTGCCCGGCATTTTGGAGCCGTAAAGACGGCGTAGCGCCTGACCGATTTTCCCCTTTTTCAGTCCCTCCAGCGTGTCGTGCAAGGACACCTCAAACAGCGCCTGGTCTTGATTGGTGGTAGACGCCTTTTTGAAGGTTTTCGCGATTTCGTGATTCATCTCCGTCAGCGTTTTCGTGTTCATATCGCGCATATTCACGGTCATCATCTGCCCTGTCGGCAGAATCATCGGCATCGAAATATTCACGTTATCGTACACCTTGAGCTCGCCTCTGACAAGCTTGCGGTTAAATGCCAGATGGGAATTAATTACCGGCGCCGCCTTGATGGCTTCGCAGAGAATGCCGAGCATCACGGTATTAATCGAGAGCTTATCCTCCTTGGCGCAGCCCTCGTTCATCTCTTTAATAATCGGCATCAGCTTGGTGACATCCGCCTCGTAAGAGCAAACGCTGTGGGGAATCGTTTCCCAGCTTTCGCTCGTCATATTGGCGATGATTTTACGCGCGATGTCAAATACTCGTACTTCTCTCAGCTGCATATTTTCGTCCTCCTGTTTCATCAAAATTGCCGCATTTCTTATCATCATAAACCATCATGCCCACGCTGTCAATAGAGAATTGCGTCTTGAAAAGAAAAACGGACAAAGGTCTTTCCTTTGTCCGTTTTATCAATGTCTGGTGTCGTCAGTATACTGCTCGCAGAAACGCGCCTGGAAGGACGGCTCCTCGTGGCCGGCATAGAGATGGCTCAGATCGCCGAACTGAATGCAGTTGAAAATCGCTGTCCCCTGTTCGCGTTCCACGCTGGCAAGGCGCGTCACCGAAGTCGGCAACGCCACAAAATTGTGCCACAGTATCATCGGCGAAATATGGAAAATATGCGACAGCAGCGCCGCCTCCACGCCGAAATGGCAGAACAGCAAAAGCTTATCTGCATTCGGCTTGACGGCATCATACAGCCGTCCGCTGTGAACATAGCCGTGCGCCGCCATCAGCGCGTCAATGCCCTGCTGCACCTTTTCATAGTGACGCTTAACGTCGCCGTTTTGCATCAAATCAACGGTGAGCCATTTCTCATAGGAATAGTAATCGTCAATCGCCGTCCAGTAGGCAGGCAGGCGGTCCCAGCAGATCGGAAGAGCACACGTCTGAACTCCAGTCACG
>CALGGQ010000383.1 GCA_937915775.1 uncultured Clostridia bacterium
ATCCAACTGAATACAGGGGGCGATCTCCTGCGTCTATCGCTGAGCCGACCGGCGTGACAGCCGGTTCAGCGATCGACGTATGTCGTCAGAGCATGAAAGACTATATAATACGAAGGGAACGAGCCGCCGCATGATTGAATTCAAAAACGTCTACAAGACCTATCCCAACGGCTTTACCGCACTGAAAGATGTAAATCTTCAGATCGAGCAGGGTGAGTTTGTCGCCATCATCGGTCTTTCCGGTGCCGGCAAATCCACGGCGATGAGCTTTATGGAGGATATCGGCTATTACTGTATTGATAATATGCCTGCCGAGCTGATTCCGGAATTCATCAGCCTGATGGAAAAATCGGATGCGTATTCCAAGATATCCATTGTAGCGGACGTGCGCTCCAAGGGTGTTTTCACCGCGTTTCGTGACGCCGTGAAGGATTTGAAGAAAAGCGATTATTCCGTCAAAATCATTTATCTGGATATTAAGGACCACGAGGCGCTCAAGCGCTATAAGCTGACGCGCCGCAAGCACCCCTTTGCGGATAAATTCGGCGGGGCGATTGCCGAGGCGCTGGTCTATGAAAAAAAGGTGCTGCAGCCGATTCTGCAAAACGCCGATTATGTGATTGACACCTCAGACTTGAATCCCGCGGAGCTGCGCAAGCGGCTGACGCAAATTCTGCTCGGCGACGAAAAAAAGGCGATGAATATCCATGTGGTATCCTTCGGCTTTAAACACGGTATCCCGACGGATGCCGATTTCGTGCTGGATGTGCGCTGCCTGCCGAATCCTTACTGGATTGAGGAGCTGCGCTCTAAAACAGGGCTTGACGAGGAGGTCAGCGGCTATGTATTCGGCTTTGAGGAAGCAAAGGAACTGCTCGCGCGCCTGCTTACGCTGCTGGATTATTTAATTCCGCTGTATATCAAAGAGGGTAAGAGTCAGCTTGTCATCGCCATCGGCTGCACCGGCGGCAACCACAGAAGCGTTGCTTTTGCCGAGGCGCTGCGCGCGCATTTCAGCGAGAACAACGAGAACGTCACCGTCAACCACAGGGATATTGAAAGAAGATAGTTATGTCCTTTTCCACCGATGTCAGAAATGAACTGATTAAAACCGAATATGAAAACAGTTGTTGTAAAAAGAGCCTTCTTTACGGAATGGCGCTTTTTTCAAAGTCCTTCTCTTTTGCTCAAATCGCCTTTCAGACGGAGCATAAAAATGCCGCGCGGCTGTTTAAGCAGCTGCTGTCCGAGCTGTGCAATGTGAAAAGCGATATCAGCGTGTCGCCCTCGGGAAAGAGCTTCAGCATCGTGATTGACAACCCTGCCTCCTGCGCGAAAATCATGTCGTATTTCGGGCATACGCAGGATGAAACCAGCTTGAGAATAAACCATTCGAACTTCGTATGCCAGAACTGCCTCGGCGCATTCACGGCAGGGGCATTCCTCTCCGTTGGTTCCGTTTCCTCTCCCGAAAAGGAGTACCATATGGAATTTACGGTTGCGTATATGAACCTCTCCAAGAGCTTTGTAACGCTGCTGCAGGAGCTGGAACTGGAGCCGAAAACCACCACCCGCAAGGGCTACCACATCATCTATTTTAAGGACAGCGAAGCGATTGAGGACTGCCTGTATATTATGGGCGCTTCTCATTCGATGTTTGATATGATGAATGTCAAAATTGTCAAGGAAATCCGCAACAGCGCAAACCGCCGCGCCAACTGCGAAACCGCCAACATTGAAAAGACGGTGCGCGCCGCGTATCCGCAGCTGGAGGCAATTTACAAAATTAAAAAGAAAAAGGGCTTCAAGCAGCTTTCTGCGCCCTTACGCGAAATGGCGGAAAAGCGGCTGGAAAATCCCGACCTATCACTGTCCGAGCTGGCGGAGCTCTTTGACCCGCCGCTCTCCCGCAGCGGCGCCAACCACCGCCTCAAGCGCTTAATGGATATCGCTGATAGTTTGTAGTAAGTAGTTAATAGTTTGTGTCGAATGTCCATATCTAACTATGTAAATAGTAAACAGCACGTGGAATTATTAAACATTTGATGGTGACATTATGAAGTGGAGAACGTATAAAGATTTAATGGTATGGCAAAGATCAATGTCATTGGTTGACGATGTTTATATTCTAACTAGTAAGCTTCCGGTATTTGAGCAGTATGCTCTGTCCAGCCAAATGCGGCGTTCTGTTGTTTCGATACCCTCCAACATCGCAGAGGGGCAAGGACGTCAGACAAACAAAGAATTCATCAACTTTTTATATATTGCAAACGGTTCGCGTTGTGAATTGGAAACACAGTTAAGTATTGCTGTGAGGCAGAACTATATCACTAAGGAACAGGCAAAGCCGGTTTATACGGAATGTCAAGAAATCGGTAAAATGCTTACAAAACTTATTCAATCTTTATGTGAATAGTTGCAACCATAACTACTTACGACTTACTACTGACTACTAACTAAAGAATCCGGAGGATTTTTCTATGTTCACCCATCTCCATCTTCATACGCAGTACAGTTTGCTGGACGGCGCGTGCCGTCTCGGCAATCTTGTTGCACGCGCTAAGGAGCTGGGGATGAACTCGCTTGCCATTACCGACCACGGCAATATGTACGGTGCGGTGGATTTTTACCGCGAGTGCAAAAAGAACGGCATCAAGCCGATTATCGGCTGCGAGGTATACGTCGCACCGCGTACCCGTTTTGATAAGGACAAGGTACTTGATAAGGAATATAACCATCTGATTCTGCTTGTCAAAAATGAGACAGGCTATAAAAATCTGATTAAAATGGTGTCCCTTGCCTATACCGAGGGCTTCTACTTTAAGCCGCGCATTGACCGCGATTTGCTGGAGCAGCACCACGAGGGCTTAATCTGCCTGTCGGCGTGCCTGGCGGGCGAAATTCCGCAGCTTTTGCTGCAGCGCGATTACGAGGGCGCGAAACGGGAAGCGCTCTGGTATCGTTCCGTTTTCGGCGAGGGCAATTATTATCTGGAGCTGCAGGACCACGGCATTGACGAGCAGAAAATCGTGCTCGACGGCTTAAAGCGCCTGCACGATGAAACCGGTCTGCCGCTCGTTGCCACCAATGATGTGCATTATGTGGAAAAGGACGATGCCGAAATTCAGCAGGTGCTGATTTGCATCGCGACGAATAAAACGCTCGGCGAGGACACGGGGCTGGAATTCCACAGCAACAATTTTTACCTCAAATCCGAGCAGGAGATGCGCGATATATTTGCCGATGTGCCGGAGGCGATTGACAATACGCAGCGCATCGCCGAGGCTTGCAACTTTGATTTTGAATTCGGCAACACCAAGCTGCCGTATTTTGAAACGCCCGACAATATGCCGCACTTTGCGTATTTCCGCAAGCTGTGCTTTAAGGGGTTATATAAGCGGTACGGCAAAGACGTGCCGCAGGCGTTTGTTGACCGTCTGGAATATGAGCTTAAGACGGTGGACAAGATGGGCTATACGGATTATTACCTGATTGTGCAGGACTTTGTGCGTTTTGCGAAATCCAAGGATATCCCCGTCGGTCCCGGACGTGGTAGCGGCGCCGGCTCGCTCGCTGCCTACTGCATCGGGATTACCGATATTGACCCGATGAAATACGATTTGATTTTTGAGCGCTTCCTTAATCCCGAGCGTGTGTCGATGCCCGATTTTGATATTGACTTCTGCTACGAACGGCGGCAGGAGGTTATTGATTATGTGACGGAAAAATACGGCGCCGACCATGTGGCGCAGATTGTCACCTTCGGTACGTTGCAGACAAGAGCGGCGATCCGCGATGTCGGGCGGACGCTCGGTATGCCGTATGCCGCCGTGGACGCAGTGGCAAAGCTAGTGCCGAACAGCTTTCATATTACGATTGACGAGGCGGTGAATAAGAGCGCCGAGCTGCGCCGTGCGATGGAGGAGGACGCCTCCGTTGCCCGCCTGATGGCGATTGCCCGTAAAGTGGAGGGTATGCCGCGCAATACCTCCACCCACGCGGCAGGCGTTGTCATCACGCACGACCCTGTGGCAAGCTATGTTCCGCTCGCCACAAACGATGGGCTGGTCGTCACGCAGTATATTATGACGACGCTGGAGGAGCTCGGTCTGCTGAAGATGGACTTCCTCGGCTTGCGTACCCTGACAGTCATTGACGATGCCGCTAAAGCAGCCGGCATCAATATTCACCAAATCCCGATTGACGACGCAAAGGTGTATAAAATCTTCTCAAGCGGCAAAACGGAGGGTATCTTCCAGTTTGAATCCAGCGGCATGAAGCAGATGCTGATGAATCTGGCGCCGACGCGGCTGGAGGATTTAATCGCTGCCACCTCGCTGTACCGTCCCGGTCCGGCAAGCCAGATAGACACCTTTGTTGCCAATTCCAAGCAGCAGCATACAATACAGTATGAAACGCCGCTCCTTGAGCCGATATTAAAGAACACTTACGGCTGCATTGTGTATCAGGAGCAGGTGATGCAGATATTCCGCTCGCTCGCCGGCTATTCGTTCGGACGGGCTGACGTCGTGCGCCGTGCCATGAGTAAGAAAAAGCATGACGTTATGGAGCAGGAGCGCGAAACATTTATTGCCGGCTGCGCGGAGAACGATATCAGCCGCGAAACCGCGAACGCGATTTTTGACAAAATGACGGACTTCGCCTCCTATGCGTTCAATAAGTCCCACGCCGCGTGCTATGCGCTCGTCGCGTACCAGTGCGCGTATCTCAAATGCTATTATCCCGCTCCGTTTATGGCGGCGCTGCTGACCTCCGTGCTGGACAGTGCGAACAAGGTGGCGCGCTATATCGCCGAGTGCAAGCGGCTCGGCATCCGTCTGGCGCCGCCCGATATCAACAGCTCGATGAAGGATTTCACCGCTACGGGCAAGGTGATTAATTACGGTTTGCTCGGCATTAAAAATCTCGGTAACGACTTCATAGAGGATATCATCGAGGAGCGCAAAAACGGCAGATATAAGGATTTATTCGACTTTTGTGAGCGGGCGCAGAAGGGGCATTTTAACCGCCGTGCCGTTGAATCGCTGATACGCTGCGGCGCGATGGACGGCTTTGACGCCAACCGCCGTCAGATGCTGCAGGCGCTGCCTGTGATTGTGACGAATGTGGAGGAAAAAGCGCGCCAGACGATGTACGGTCAGGTTGGCTTCTTCGATATCAGTGAGGATTTTGACACGGGCTTTGATTTTCCCGACGTAAAGGAATTTTCAAAAACGGAGCTGCTCGCGATGGAAAAGGAGATGACGGGTCTGTACCTCTCCGGTCATCCGATGGACAGCTATGAGGATTACATTGCCGCTGCCGGCTGCGCCGCAACGTATGAGCTGCTCGAAGCTGCCAAGGAAGCCGGCGGAAAATACCGCGACGGCGCGCCGCTGACCTTCTGCGGTATTATTACGCATATCACCGTTAAGCAGACGCGCGCGAACAAGGCGAATATGGCGTTTGTCACGCTGGAGGATATGTATGGCACCGTGGAGGCAATTCTGTTTCCGAAAGTCTTTACGCAGTATGCACCGATGATTGCACTCGGGAATGTGATTGCGCTGAGCGGTACGCTTTCCGTCGAGGAGGAAAAAGACCCGAAAATTCTGGTCAATTCTGTCTTTAAGCCCGGCAAGCTGCCGGAGATTGCTGCGCCCGAGCAGCCGGTGCAAAAGAAAAGCGCCCGTCAGGGCTTATACCTGAAATTTACCTCACGCGAGGACGGGCGGCTGCACAAGGCGGAGGTTATCACGTCTATCTTTGACGGTCCCTTGCCGCTGTACTATTATTTCGAGGATGAAAAGAAGTATATCCGGCAGCCTTCCCATCAGTTTGTCGCCGTCAACGATACGATGCTGGAGGAGCTGAAACGACTGCTCGGCAGCGAAAACGTTGCCGTCATCAATTAGGTCTTGACATTTAGCGATGAATTCATTAAAATATGCGTTGATTAACGTGATTAATTAAGGAATCTTCTTATCAGGAGGATATGGCATATGAAAAAGATTGCAGTATTAACCAGCGGCGGCGACGCGCCCGGCATGAACGCGGCAATCCGCGCTGTTGTCAGAACAGCGTGTGAAAACGGCATTGAGGTGCTCGGCGTGGTTCGCGGCTATAACGGACTGATTAACGGCGATTTTATTGAAATGGATTTACGTTCCGTTTCCGATATCATTAACCGCGGCGGCACGATTCTTTACACGGCCCGCTCCGCCGAGTTTGCGACCGAGGAGGGTATGCAAAAAGCAATCCGCACCTGCCGTGAATACGGCATTGACGGCGTTGTTGTTATCGGCGGCGACGGTTCTTTCCGCGGTGCGCGCGACCTTTCCGAAAGGGGCATTCCCTGCGTCGGTATTCCCGGCACGATTGATAACGATATCGCCTGCTGCGATTATACCATCGGTTACGATACCTGCCTGAATACGATTATGGAGATGGTGGACAGAATCCGCGATACCACGGAATCCCACGACCGCTGCTCCGTGATCGAGGTAATGGGACGTCATGCCGGTTATCTGGCGCTGAATTCGGGCATTGCCTGCGGCGCTACGGCAATCCTGATTCCCGAGGTGCCGTTTGATATTGAAAAGCACGTGATTGAGCGTATGAAAAAGACGATGCGCACCGATAAAAAGCACTTCATCATCGTGGTTGCGGAAGGCGTCGGCGTTGATGTGAAGAGTCTCGCCAGAGAAATTGAAGCCAAGACCGGCGTGGAATCCAGAGCCACCATTCTCGGCCATACGCAGCGCGGCGGTTATCCGACGGCGAAGGACAGAACGATGGCAACCCGTATGGGTAACTATGCCGTCAAGCTTCTGATGAAGGATATCGGCAACCGCGTTGTAGCAGCCCAGAAGGAAGAGGTGCTGGATTACGATATTTTTGAAGCGCTGAATATGAAAAAGTCGATTGATATGGACCTTTACAATGTTGCGCACGAGGTATCTATTTAATTGTTGCTAACTGAATAATTAAAATATTAACGCCCACAATAACTGTGGGTGTTTTTATATGAAAAAAATAATTCGTCTGGCGGCGGTTTTGCTGCTGTGCTTCGGCATTTTTGTGATGACGGCGGTGGCGGTCGGTGCGGCGACGATGCCGAATGAGATTATCCGCTATGAGACGGACGGCGAAAAGCTGTCCGCTGTTTATTCGTATTCGCATACGATGGCGGCAAAATCCGTCAATTCCCAGAGCGCTTATCCGCGCACGGAAACGCTGCGCGCTTTCGGCTTTATCCCTGTTAAAACGGTTGGCGTCACGCAGAAATCGGCGCCGACAGTCGCTGTCAGCGGCGAGGTGTTCGGCATTAAGCTATATACGGACGGTGTGATTGTCGTCGGTACGCAGCGCGTGGACCTTGGGGGCGGCAAGTCGGTCAATCCCGCTGCGGATTGCGGTATCGCTGTGGGTGATATTATTGTGTCTATCAATAATATCCGCGTATTTACGGCAGGGGATGTAACCTCGATTCTCAACGATAATAACGGCGAGGCATATACGATTAAGCTCAAACGCGACGGACGGTATAAAACCTTTCAGCTGCAGCCGGCGTATTCGCCGCGGGAGGGCTGTTATAAAGCCGGTATGTGGGTGCGCGATTCCACTGCCGGCATCGGCACCATTACGTTTTATAACGAAAAAACAGGCACCTTTGCGGCGCTCGGTCATCAGGTGAACGATGTGGATACCAACGACATTATGCCCTTGCTGGAGGGCGAAGCCGTCAGTGCCAGGGTGACGAATATTCAGAAGTCCGCCGCCGGTGTCACCGGCTCGCTTTGGTGCGATTTTGAGGAGCATATCCTCGGCAGGCTGCTCGATAATACGGATTGCGGTCTGTACGGCGCGTATTCCGAAATCAGTGAGAACGCCGCTTCCTATCCCGTCGCTTCCAAGCAGACAGTGCGCAAGGGAAGCGCGAAAATTCTTTCCACTGTGGAAGGCAGCACGCCAAAGGAATATGATATTGAGATTACAAGAATTAGTTATAATAAAGAAGCGCAGCAGCGGGACATCGTCTTTCGCGTGACGGATGAAACGCTGCTGAGCCTGACGGGCGGCATCGTGCAGGGCATGAGCGGCAGCCCGATTTTGCAGGACGGCAGGCTGGTCGGCGCCGTCACACATGTGATTGTCAACAACCCCGAAAAGGGCTACGCCATCTTCGCCCAGACCATGGCGGAGAAGTCGGAAGCGTTATCATAAAGTAAACCGCTGTCTCAATTTAGTGAGACAGCGGTTTCAGTCTGTCGAAAAAGTCTATCCGAAAGGATAGGCTTTTTTGGGTGGATAT
>CALGGQ010000384.1 GCA_937915775.1 uncultured Clostridia bacterium
AATTAATAAATTATTCACTTTTCGCCGTTTGCAAAGGATAAATGACGTTAATTTAGACAAATTAAACAATTAATGAACAGTTATTCGACGATTGTTGAGCCACTTTTTGTGAAATCGCGCAGAGGCTTACAAAATCGTACCGCCGCCGAGAACGTACTCCCCGTCATAAAGAACAATCGCCTGCCCTCTCGTTACCGCTCTGACAGGAGAATCAAAGTGATCCGCTTCCACATGAGTTGTCATCAAATCCTCATTACTGCCCAGAATGACTTTATTATTCGCCAAATCCTTATCAATGACATAAACCGGCACGCCTGCTGCCACACCGAGCCCCTTCCGCTGCCCGATAGTATAGCGGATAATACCGTTATGACTGCCGAGGACGTTGCCGTATTTATCAACATAATCACCTTTCGGATAGGTATTGCCCGTGTGCTGCTCAATGAAGTGTGCATAATCGCCGTCCGGCACAAAGCAGATATCCTGGCTCTCCTTTTTGCGCGCATTGATAAAGCCCTCGCGCTCGGCTATCTCTCTGATTTCGGCTTTGGTATATTCACCGAGCGGAAACAGTGTGTGCGAAAGCTGCTCCTGCGTTAAAGAATAGAGAACGTAGCTTTGGTCTTTCGTTGTATCCTTACCGCGCTTCAGACAGTATCTGCCGTCCTTACATTCGACAGAGGCATAGTGACCTGTCACAACATAATCATACTGCAGCTCCTTCATGCGCTGCATCAGCTTTTCAAATTTCAGATAACGGTTGCAGTCAATACACGGATTGGGCGTGCCGCCGAGCTCATAGGTCTTGATAAACTTCTGAATAACCTTTTCTTCAAATTCATCCTTGAAATTAAAGACATAATAAGGCATACCGAGCCTGCGCGCCACATTGCGCGCGTCCTCGATATCATCTGCGCTGCAGCAGGTCTTTTCTCTGCTGAGCCCAATATCCTCATTGTCATACAGCTTCATCGTGGCGCCGATACACTCGTACCCCTGCTGCTTCATAAAATAAGCGGCAACGCTGGAATCAACACCGCCGCTCATAGCTATAATCGCTTTTTTCATCATTATCCGAGTTCAATCATTTTATCAATACAGCGCTTGGCGCCGATGCGTACTGCTTCATCCAGTTCAATTTCTTCTCCGCCGGTACCCTCGCAACAGTGCAGCACGTCCATCAAGGTAGTCGCTTTCATATTGCTGCAGATACAGCTTTTTGACAGCGGATAGAAGCATTTTTCGGGGCACGCCATCTGAAGATGCGTCACAATGCTGTTTTCCGTACCAATGATAAATTCTTTTGCCTCGCTCTGCTTGGCAAAGTCCATAATGCCGGTGGTAGAGCCGACGTAATCCGCCAGTTCAACAACCTCCGGCTTACATTCGGGATGAACAAGGAACAGCGCTTCGGGATGCGCCGCTTTCGCCTTTTTCACGTCCTCAGCGCTCATTCTGGCATGCGTTGGGCAGCCGCCGTTCAGGAGTTTAAACTCTTTTTCGGGAAGCTGCTTCTGAATCCAGTCACCGAGATTACAATCGGGAATAAAGAGGATTTTATCCGAATCGAGCTTGCGGCAGATTTTGAGAGCAGATGAAGAAGTCACGCAGACATCGCAGACCGTTTTCAGTTCGCTGGTCGTGTTGATATAGGCAACAACGGTATAATCGGGATAAAGCTCCTTGACAGCTTCTATCGTCTGCTTATCCATCATTTCCGCCATCGGGCAGCCGGCAGTCGGATTGGAGAGAATAACCGTTTTATCGGGCGATAAGATTTTGCACGTTTCCGCCATAAAACGAACGCCGCACATAATCACTGTCTGATTGCTGACCTTGGACGCTGAAACAGAAAGACCAAAGCTGTCGCCCGTAAAATCGGCAACCTCTAAGATTTCCGGCGACTGATAACAGTGCGCCAGAATGCAAATATCCTTTTCCTTTTTCAGCTCCATTATCCGCTGCTGAATCTCACGAATTGTCATACGCGTCCCTCCACTCAAAAAAGGCGTTACCGGTTTGTAACGCCTATTATATATCATTTATAAAGTTAAATCAATCATTTATTTGTTCCAGCGTTTCGGGGTCGTATTTGATACCGGAGCGGTCGTAATAATCCTTCACGGCTTCCTTAATCGCTTCCTCCGCGAGAACGGAGCAGTGAATTTTTACCGGCGGGAGACCGTCAAGCGCTTCTACCACGGCTTTATTGGAAAGCGCAATCGCTTCGCTGACCGGCTTGCCTTTAATCAAGCAGGTTGCCATCGAGCTGGAAGCAATCGCAGAAGCGCAGCCGAAGGTGTTGAACTTCACATCCTCGATGATACCGTTATCATCCACCTTCAGATAGATTTTCATAATATCGCCGCATTTGGCATTGCCGACCTCGCCGACGCCGTTGGCGTCATCGAGCTTGCCGACATTACGCGGGTTTACAAAATGGTCCATAACCTTTTCCGAATAGAGTGCCATTATTCAATTACCTCACCTTTCTGAATTCTTTCCCAAACGGGAGATATGGAGCGAAGATACGGAACGACCTGGTGAATCGCTTTCACGATGAATTCCGCTTCTTCTTTCGT
The DNA here is from genome assembly GCA_937915775.1 of uncultured Clostridia bacterium. Taxonomy (GTDB): domain Bacteria; phylum Bacillota; class Clostridia; order Oscillospirales; family Acutalibacteraceae; genus Eubacterium_R. The sequence continues at coordinate 2,583 of CALGGQ010000384.1, forward strand.
GTTATATTCGCTCAGCGAAATACGCAGCGAGCCGTGCGCTATGGCAACGGGAACACCGAGCGCGAGCAGCACATGCGACGGGTCAAGCGAGCCGCTGGTGCAGGCAGAGCCGGAGGAGGCGCAGATACCGTTTTGGTCGAGCAGCAACAGCAGGCTCTCCCCTTCAATGCCCTCAAAGCACATATTGACCGTACCGGGCAGACGATGCGCTAAATCGCCGTTCACAAACGATTTTTCAATATCCGCCACGCCGTCAATAATGATATCACGCAGAGAGGATACATAGGCAGCGTTCTTATCCAAATTAGTAACCGCTTCCTCCAACGCTGCCGTCATTCCGGCAATGCCGTAGGTGTATTCCGTGCCGGCGCGCTTATTACGCTCCTGTGCGCCGCCGTGAATCAAGCTCTGCAGCGCCGTACCCTTTTTACAGTAAAGGAAGCCGACGCCCTTCGGGCCGTGGAACTTATGAGCAGAAACAGAAAGTAAATCGCAGTTCATCGCCTTAACATCCACGGGAATATGACCGACAGCCTGCACCGCGTCCGTATGGAACAGCACACCCTTTTCTTTACAGAGCTTGCCGATTTCCTCAATTGGTTGCAAGGTTCCGATCTCGTTATTCGCCGTCATAATCGTCACCAGTGCTGTATCCTCACGGATAGCGGCAGCAACATCCTCCACGCGAACGACGCCCTCTTTATATACATCCAGCAGCGTAATTTCATAGCCCTGCTTTTCAAGCTGCTCCAGCGTGTGCAGCACGGCGTGATGCTCAAACTTACTGGATATTATGTGTTTTTTATTTTTCTTAGCGCCGAGCGCTGCAGCCGTCTGAATTGCCTGGTTGTCCGCCTCCGAGCCGCCGGAGGTAAAATAGATTTCACCAGGTGAAGCATTGATACAGGCGGCAATGCGTTCCCTGCAGTCCTCAACGTATTCCTTTGCCTTCTGCCCGATATGATGGAGCGATGATGGGTTGCCGTAATGCTCCTGCATCAGCGGCAGCATCGCCTGTAAGGCGGTATCGCTTAATTTCGTCGTGGCAGCATTATCTGCATAAATCGTCATATTGCATTTCCTTTCAATTATCTCCTACTTACTTGGTAGGATTTCAAAAGGTACTATACACCTTAATTCCTACTTTGTCAATAGGTTTTAATAAACAAAAAGAAAAAGATGTGAATTTCACACCTTTATCTTCCCCGCGCAAAGGAGCGAATTATAAACCTTGCCCCGAGCGATTCACAGATTTTCCTTGACTTCTCTATATCCTCCTCTGAGATAACGTCAACGACGGTCATACGCACCTTGTTTCCCTGCTCCACGCATTCCTTAGTGAACTGCAGCATGGCGTCAAAGGCTTTTCCGGGAAAAATATTGCGCGTGATTTTGTCGTATTTTTCGCTGTCCGTTTCATTGAGCGAAACGGAAATGATATCAACATTTTCACAGATTTCCTGCGCCGTCGGTCTACCGTTAATCAAATCGGACAAGCCGTTGGTATTGATGCGCAGCTTTATGGCGGGATACTTCTCTTTCATATACTTTGCCGTTTTCAGCAGGTTTTCAAGCGCATTGGTCGGCTCGCCGTAACCGCAAAAAACAACCTCGTTCACGTCCGTAAAATCATAACCGTCAATCGCCGCCTTAATATCCTCAAAGCTCGGTTCCTCATCAAACCAAAGCCGCTTTGCATCGCCGACGGCGTCGCCCTTTTTTCTGATACAAAACGCGCAACTACAGGGGCATTTGTTTGTAATATTGAAATATGTGCCGCCCTCCAGCGTATAGATAATATCTGCCATATTCACGCCTCGAAACTAAACTTTTCTCTGATTTTTGCCTTATCAAACGCCGCAGCAAGCAATATAAAGATTACCGCAGAGCCAAGCGCCTGAATGAGATTGCCGGGGATATCGACCACGGCATACGCTTTATCAATCACCAAATCCGCGATGAAATAACCGCCGACAGAAATAACGCCGGACAGTAGCGTCATCAGCGCCGTTCTGACGGACAGGAATTGACTCTGCTTTCTTCTTACCGCAATAAACGGAATGGCTATCAGTATTTTTACAATAACGGTTGCCGGCGCGTACATCACATAACCGCCTGCGATATCGGCAAGCCCTTCGCCAAGCGCTCCTGCGATCAGTGCCCACGGCGCGCCGAGATACAGCGCACAGAGATAGACGAGCGCATCGCCGAAATGCACATAGCCCGAAGCGACGGGAAACTTGACAAACATGGTCAGCACGAATATCATTGCCGCAAACATTCCGCTGACTGCCGCTTTTTTCACCTTTGGATTCATAATGATCCCCCCTTGCAATTTGTTTATTGACAGTATATACTATAACTGCATACTTTTCTATACACAATTTTAACAATATTTTAGGGTACAGATATGAAGAAATATTCGATCATTTATCAATACTATCAAGCCATTATCGAAAGCGGTCAACTTACCGCCGGCAGTAAGCTGCCCTCTGTCAGAAAAGCGGCGCAGCTGCACGGTGTCAGCGTGACGACGATTCAGAACGCTTACTTTGATTTGCAGGCAGACGGCTATATTATCGCTATGCCGAAAAGCGGTTACTACGTTTCGGACAGACCGAAAAGCAACGCACAAACACCAACTGAAACAGTCAACAACAATACTGTTAAATATGACCTGAAAAGCGGCAATGCAGACAGTAACAGCTTTGATATAACTCTGTGGCAGCGATACATTAAAAGCGCGCTGAGACAAAAAGAGCGCCTGCTTTCCTATGGCGAGGTGCAAGGCGAAGCTGATTTGCGCGAAGCACTCAGCGACTACATCCGCGAGAAACGAAACGTCATTGCCTCGCCGGACAGAATTGTTGTCGGCGCCGGGATTAATGCGCTGCTTGCCGTGCTGTGTCCGCTGCTTAAAGAGCGCAAAACGGCATCCTTTCCCGACGAGAGTTTTGTACTTGGCAGGTCGCTATTTGACGATTTCGGCTTTACAGTACATACCAGAGATAAGGACGCTGATATTATTTACGTCTCCCCTTCTCATATGACCTCCTTTGGCGATGTGATGCCGATGAAACGACGGCTGGAGCTGGTTCGCTACAGCGAGCGTAACAACAGCCTTGTGATTGAGGACGATTACGACAGCGACTTTTTGTATAACACGAAGCCGATGCCGTCAAGCCCGAACCGCTCGCAAGCGGCGACCGCACCATCGAAGCTTGTCCAGGTGTCGGGGCCGGTGCTCTTGGCATTGCC
>CALGGQ010000385.1 GCA_937915775.1 uncultured Clostridia bacterium
GCCGAATTATTCCGCTGTTATCAATTCCGGTGCTGAAAGCGAAAAGAAAAAACTTGCTGCTGCAATCGATAAATATATAGCCCAAACAAAGCAGCAGATAGAGAAGATACAACACAGCGTTGGCGAACAGGAGGCGGCGATTCCCAAAGGGCATCTGGCGATACTGAATGATGAGGAACTGCTCACACAGATGAAAGACAGGATAGACGACGGCGCTGTGGCAGAAGCGGCGGTTGATACCGTTTTCACCGCATATTGCCAACTGTTCGCCGGTCTGGAGGACGAAACCATGCGCCTCAGAGCAGCGGATATGGCGGATATCAGAGACAGCCTGCTGCGCCTTCTGCTTGGCGTTGATGATGTGGATGTTACCGCTTTGCCGCAAGGTTCTATCCTTGTTGTGAAAGAATTAACGCCGTCGATGGCGAGCCGATTGAACAGCGATAACGTTGTTGCTATCGTTGCCGAAACAGGCGGTAGGATGAGCCACAGCGCCATCCTTGCCCGCACGATGGGCATCCCTGCCGTCTTTTCTGCCGAAAACGCATTAAGCGAGATTCAAAAAGGGCAAAAGCTGCTCGTTGACGGTTTTCGCGGCGAGGTGATCCTCCAACCAACAAAAGCGCAAATAATCTCCCGCTTAGCCTGTTCCGCTGAAGTGAAGAACGAAAAGGGGAAGGATGACCAACTAAGTAAAATCAAAATATACGGCAATATTGAAAGGGCAGAGGATGCCAAGCGCGTTCTTGTATACGGCGGCGACGGTGTCGGTCTGTTCCGTACGGAGTACCTCTTTATGAACCGTGGCAGCGAGCCGACGGAGCAGGAGCAGTACGAAGCCTATGCCGCTGTTACAAAAACTATGCAGGGAAGAGAAACCGTTATCCGTACACTCGATATCGGTGGGGATAAACGGGTGCCGTATCTGCCGCAATATCGGTCTGCCAATCCCTTGCTCGGCATCAGGGGCATCCGTTATTGCCTGTGCCAAAAAAGCGTTTTTCAGCGGCAAATCCGCGCCGTTTTGCGCGCTGCCATCCACGGCAATGTGAAACTGCTGCTGCCGTTTGTCACATCCGTTGACGAAGTCAAGGAGGCAAAGCGCATTATCAAGGAATGTGCCGATTCACTGCAAGAGAAAGGAATCGCCTTTCAATCGGTACCCGTCGGTGTGATGATAGAAACGCCTTCGGCTGCAATCCTTTCCGATTGTCTTGCCAAAGAAGCGGATTTCTTTTCTATCGGTACGAACGATTTAACAGCTTTAATGATGGCGGCAGACCGCGAAAGCGCTGCTGTCGGGCAGCTGTATGACGTGATGCAGCCGGCTGTGCTGCGCGCAATAGAAATGACGGTGACGCATGCAAAGGCAAACGGGATTCCTGTCAGTATCTGCGGTGAAGCCGCAACGGATGAGCGCCTGCTCCCTCTGCTGAAGGAATGGAAGGTTGACGTGCTTTCCGTATCGTCGCCGTTTATCTCACAAATACGAAATAGCCTCTGCGAACAATGATATTTCCTTTTTCTCCTGTTTGAATCCCCCTGGGGGGCTTGTATACAGTTTAACAATACACTATAATAAAGTTATCTTGAATAAGGAGGAAAAATTTATGGCATGTTTTGTAGTTCCTGCAGTGGAGGCTGTTGTCGTAACCGCAGCGTATCTGGCTGCAAGAAAGAGCGAGCAGAAAATTCAGACACCGAAACTGGCTGACGGCAATCGCTTTGCATCTGACGAGGTAAAGATTACCTGGTCCAAGAGACTGAGCTGGCTGATGGGTCTGCTTTGGGGCGGCGTTCTGCTGCTGGCGTTTGAGCATTTCTGGCACGGAGAGGTAGTTCCGTTCCCGCCGTTTTTGACGGCTATGGCAACACCTGAGGACACCGCCGAAATGCTGCACGAAATGGCGACTGTCGGCGTTTCCATGGCAGTAAGCGTAACGGCAGTCTGGGGCGTTATCTGCGCTGTTGCCGAGGCTAAGGTCAAGGCAATCAGAAACAGCCTCAAAAAGAGCGAAGCATAAGGAATCACGCCAATGACATTACTACTGACCATCATTGCTGCGGCAATCGCCACTATCGTGTGGTACACCAATGAACAGCGCGATACCTATAAGCTCGGTACGCTGTCGCTGATTTACTGGGGCGCCTCGCTGATGTGGCTGATGGATTTCGTGTTTGAATATGCCGAACTGAAAGCGGAGTATTTCAATCAGAATATCTTTGATGTTCTGAATGACAGCCTGCTCGGCTTGGCAGTTATCGCGCTCGGTCTGGTAGCATGGTTGGTTATCCTGCTTATCAAAGACCCGAAGGGCGTTTTCAAAAAGAAGTTCACCAAAAAACAATAAGAAAAAACCTCTGTAGCGTTACAGAGGTTTTTCTTTTATAATTCGTAATCAATCGCTACCGAGGTTGCGGCAACCGCGTGCATATGCTTTTTGACAACGGAACAGTGATATGCGTCGTTTTGATAGGCTTCCAGTGCTTCGGCGTTATCCAGCGTT
>CALGGQ010000386.1 GCA_937915775.1 uncultured Clostridia bacterium
CAATCGTTATCGCAGCAATACTTATCATCTTTGCAATCGCTTGCATCAAGGTCGTTCCCCAGGCAACAACTTACATCATCGAGCGTCTGGGAACATATAAGACAACATGGGAGACGGGTATCCACTTCAAGGTACCGGTAATCGACAGAGTAGCAAAGAAGATCTCTTTGAAGGAAAAGGTTGCAGACTTCGCACCTCAGGCGGTTATCACTAAGGATAACGTTACGATGCAGATCGATACGGTCCTGTTCTATCAGATCGTTGATCCCAAGCTCTTTGCTTACGGTATCGAGCGTCCCATCTCCGCTATCGAGAATCTTTCCGCCACGACACTCCGTAACATCATCGGTGATCTGGAACTCGATCAGCCCCTTACGAGCCGTGACATCATCAACACCAAGATGAGAGAGCTCCTGGACGAGGCAACGGATCCTTGGGGTATCAAGGTTAACAGAGTCGAGCTCAAGAACATCATCCCTCCCCGTGAGATCCAGGTGGCCATGGAGAAGCAGATGAAGGCAGAGCGTGAAAGACGTGAGGCTATCCTGCGCGCCGAGGGTGAAAAGCAGTCAAGAATCCTCGTGGCAGAAGGTCACAAAGAGAGTAAAATCCTCGAAGCAGAGGCAGAAAAGCAGAGCGCTATTCTGCGCGCCGAGGCTGTGAAGGAAGCGAAAATCCGCGAATCCGAGGGTGAGGCGCTCGCCATCGAAACCGTACAGAAGGCTACCGCAGACGCGATTAAGCTGCTCAACGACGCCAACGCTAACGAAGCCGTACTGAAGCTCAAGGCAATGGAGGCATTTGCCGCTGCTGCCAACGGACAGGCGACGAAGATTATCATCCCGTCCGAAATTCAGAGCGTTGCCGGACTTGCCGAGGGCATTGTGGAAACACTGAAAAAGTAAAAAGGAGATTATGATGAACGACAAAAGATTAACGCGCGATGTCGCGAACGGAAAACTGGCGGGCGTATGCGCCGGCCTGGCAAGATACCTGGATCTGGACGTGACGATTGTCCGCATTCTCTGGGCGCTCATCACGCTGGCAGGCGGCTCGGGACTGATTGCGTACCTGATTTGTGCGCTGATTATGCCCGAAGAATAATGCAACAAAAAGAACGGGGGCGGTGCAAACCGCCCTCTTTCGGAAAGATATCAATATGTCAAACTATGGAAAGAATATGACGAAGTTCTCCCGTATCTTCACGGTCATCTATACGCTGTCGGGACTTATCGTTTCCGTGGCAGAAAGCCGGTTGAATCTGCAGGATGCGAATCATTTTGCCGCCGCCGTATGCGAAACGGCAGCCGGCGCGCTTCTCCTTCTTCTTTGCGCATTTCTGATGCGAAACTGTTTCGGCAAAACGGATCGACAAACGACGCTGAAACTGCTGCCGTTCGTCTTTACTCCGGTTTTTCTGCTGTCGACGGTCAAGCGGGTTCTCATCCAGCTCTTCCGTCTGTTCGTTCAGACGGAAGACCGGCGCCTGGATGCTTCCCTGTCGGCGGCAGGAGCGCTGGTAACGGGTGCGCTCGGTCTTTGGCTGTTGCCAAAATTGTGCCGTTGGTATGCCTCTGTACTGGAAGAAAAAGGAAATCTGCTTTTCCCGACACAATACAGACTTCGCCACAAGTGGTGGTTCTATTTGACGGCGTCGCTGTTCGCCGGCGTATGTGGCGGGCTGTTGACAATCCTGACGTTCACCGGCGTTGACTTTTTCCTTTCGCCATTATGGTCAGGTCTGCAGTCGCCCCTCTCTGAAATCATAACGCTGCTGTTGCTCATCGGCTTTTTCCGGCTGGCATTTCGCAACATAGACCGCGATACCCGTCCCCTGTTCTATCTGCACCTTACCGGTGTCGCCGGCTTTTCCTATCTGAGCAGCCGACTGCTTTCCGTGATATCGCAGACCGCTATGAGTAATACCATCGGCATTTTTTCCGAAGCGTCATCTTACGAGATGACGGCGTTACTCCGCGCGTTGCTGCCGGTGCTTGGCACAGGTGTATTGCTATTGCTTATCAGCGTCATCGAATTGTACGGGCTGTATTGTACGCTCAGAGTTTACGAAGAACAGCTGCCGATGGCGTAACAGGGACCGTGTTCCGTAAAAAAAACGTCCCCGGACAGCCCTTTTCATATTTCATCGTTTATGACATCGCGTTGCTGGGTTAGCCCGGGGCATCGTGGAGGCTGTGAAACAACCGAAAACAAGGAGGATAAAAAATGGCTGACAAGAAATTATACCGCGATAAAAAGAATATGATGCTGTGCGGCGTATGCGCCGGTGTGGCAAAATATTTCGACCTTGACCCGACGCTGATTCGCCTGCTATGGGTACTGATTACCTTCCTCGGCGGCTCGGGCATCATCGCCTATATCATCTGTGCGCTCATCATTCCCGAGGAGCCGGATTATACAGAGGTGGATTGGAGCAATATTGAAAACGACAAAAAATAGTAAAAGACCGCTTCGGCGGTCTTTTTTAATACTAAATACACGCTGAATACAATGGCAAATTAGAATTTGCAAAGCAAATTCAGTGGTCAGTGTCCAGTGGTCAGTGGTCAGTTATAGGTCGCTTCGCTCCGATTATAATCGGGTGCGGGTGTCCCGCCCAACAACTGGTCACTAGCCACTGGTCACTGGTCACTATCTCGACAAATTCCAATTTATCTCTCCCGTTAGCACCACGTTTTACGAGAAATACGCGGTTGACTTAACACTCTCTTTATGTTATTATTAGTGCATTAAAGTGTTAAATTGCTAAAATCGGGAGGAAGGCTTATGACAAAAGCACAAATCGGTATTATGGTTTCGATTGTGGCGTATCTGTCCGTCGTGGTCATCATCGGTCTGATTTATTCAAGAAGGACGAAGAACGTCGGCGACTTTTATCTCGGCGGGCGCAGGCTCGGTCCGCTCGTCACGGCGATGAGCGCCGAAGCGTCGGATATGAGCAGCTGGCTGCTGATGGGCTTGCCCGGCGTTGCATATCTGACAGGCGTTGCGGACGCAGGCTGGACAGCAATCGGTCTTGCCGTCGGCACCTACCTTAACTGGCTGATTGTCGCCAAACGGCTGCGCAACTATTCCGCCGGTATTGACGCAATTACGGTGCCAGACTTTTTCTCACGCCGCTACAAAGAGAGCAAGAACATCCTGATGGCGATAGCGGCGGTGGTTATCATCGTTTTCTTCGTTCCCTACACCGCCTCGGGCTTTGCCGCCTGCGGCAAGCTGTTCGGTACGCTGTTCGGCGTAGATTATCACATCGCCATGGTGATTTCCGCGATTATCATCGTCGGCTATACGTCGCTCGGCGGCTTCAACGCGGCTTCCACAACAGACTTCATTCAGTCGATTATTATGACGGTGGCGCTGGTCATCGTGCTGGTATTCGGCGTTTCGCAGGCAGGCGGCGTCGGCGCCGTCATTGAAAATGCGCAGAGCCTGCCCGGCTACCTCGGTATGCTCAATACCTATAACCCCGAAACAGGCGCCGCTGTGGACCACAGCGCGCTGACGATTGCCTCCACGCTGGCGTGGGGACTCGGCTATTTCGGTATGCCGCACATCATTCTGCGCTTTATGGCAATTGAAAACCCGCAGAAAATCAAGCTGTCCCGCCGTGTGGCTTCCGTCTGGGTGGTCATTTCAATGGGCGTTGCCGTCATGATCGGCATGGTCGGTCTCGGCATGGTGAAAAACGGTGCGCTGCCCGCCCTGGAGGACAGCGAAAAATACGGCATGATCCT
>CALGGQ010000387.1 GCA_937915775.1 uncultured Clostridia bacterium
AATTTGACGGTGAACGTTATATCGGTCGCTCCTATATGGATTCACCGGAAATTGACAGCGGTATCATTTTTACCTCGGATAAGCAGCTGAATATCGGTAATTTTGTAAATGTTACAATAACAGATTATGACGGCTACGATTTAATCGGAATAGCTATGAACGAGTAAGGACTCTTAGGGGTCCTTATTTTTATTGCAATTTAATAACGGTTATGCTAAAATATAGTTGCCAAACAAATTAAATAATTAACGCATATACTATGTGTGTATTTTTTATGGATAAAAATGCACGCTCTTATTTACATGCGTAGTATTGCGTTATGTTTAATTTGTTTGGCGACAGTGGGCGCTGCGTTTTTTGCGTACAGCTTCTGCTGTACGCTTTTTTTCTTGCGTTTCGACGCGATTTTCTTGCGTTTCTGCATTTTTGAAGATTTATTTTCGATAATTTGTTACATTAACGGTGGGTGATAGTATGAAAAAGTATATCTCAATACTCCTGTCAGTTATTCTCGCTTTTGGCGGCGTTCTTTGCGTGCTGCAGTCATCGCTGTTTTCACCGAGGATTTCGATTGATGAATTCTCTAAGCAGGTTTCCGTTCTGAACAGCACCTATACGCAGTACCCAAAACGCTATCGGCTGATTGTACAGGCAAAGGGCAGAATTGATAAGCTTGACAGCATTGACTGCGCAGAGGGCTACGGTGATTTACATATTCTGCAGTTTGATAATGCAGACTCCGCCAAAAGAGCACAGGCATATTATAATAATCAACGTTCTGTTAAGAGCGTTGAAGAGGATGAGGTGCTGTTCTGTGCAGACGCCGCTTATGATGCGCCGTACTATTTTGAGGATTTGGAGGAGGACGGCGCTGCCTATGCAAACGGTCATCTTTCCTGGGGCAGCGAATTTATCGGCACAGACAGTTATATTGAAAGTATGTCTGAGCCTTCTGAATACAGACAGGTAGTGGTTGCCATTGTTGATTCCGGCATCGCGTACGACCATTCCTTTTTTGAGGACAGAGTGATCAGAACAAATTATAACACCAGCGGAACGCAGGCAGAGCAGGGCGGAGAATATGACGAATACGGACACGGTACGCATGTTGCCGGTATTGTTGTTGACAACACAACTGCGAATGTTAAAATTAAGGGTTATAAGGTGCTGAACGATAAAGGTAAGGGTGTCAAGTCTGTCATTGTTGCCGGTATTCTGAAAGCAATTTCGGATAAGGTAGATGTGATTAATATCAGCATCGAAGGCGGAAAGACAGGCGCTTACACTAACGCGATTAATACTGCCGTGAATAAAGGCATTGTCGTCTGTGTGGCAGCGGGCAATAAACGGCAGGATGCCTCGAAGGTGGAACCCGCCTGCGTGGAAAGCGCCATTACAGTCGCCGCTATGGATGAACGCGGCAATACGGCGTCCTTTACCAATTACGGTTCGCTCATTGATATTGTAGCGCCCGGCGTTTTAATCGGCAGTACCTATCTGAATGATACTTATACCTCGCGCAGCGGTACTTCTATGGCGTCGCCGTTTGTGGCAGCGGCAGCAGCGCTGGTAAAAACAACGCATCCGCTGTACAGCGCCAAAGCAATTGAAAGATTCTTAAAACGAAATTCACGGGAATCCGATTTTGAGATTATGAATTATGCTCCGATTCTGGATATCAGTCATACAACTGATAGTCAGGAGGATATCGAACCACCGTCGGAGCCGGTAACAGAACCGTCCTCCGAGCCGGAAACGGAGCCGTCCTCTGAACCGGAAACAGAGCCGTCCTCTGAACCGGAAACAGAGCCGTCCTCCGAACCGGTAACAGAACCGTCCTCCGAACCCGAAACAGAGCCGTCCTCCGAGCCGGAAACGGAGCCGTCCTCTGAACCGGAAACAGAGCCGTCCT
>CALGGQ010000388.1 GCA_937915775.1 uncultured Clostridia bacterium
CCGATACCGCAGAAGATGAAGCAGTCGGAAAGTGCGTAGAAATAGGCAATATCGGGGATTTGAGCATTGTATCAGGTCTGCATACAATACCGTGCAGACCAAAGGTGAAATTTGCTCCTGCGTATCTTGGGTTCTACCTAAATTCGGCATCGTATCATGACCAACTGATACCGCTTATGCAAGGAATAAAAGTAACCTCGATTTCAAAATCCGCTTTTTCAATCACCAGCGTGTAGGCAGTTTTTGCCTGCTTCACGCCGTTAATATCGTTTCGCGCCGCCGTGTATACTTTGTAGCCGAGCCCGCCGAGAAGCAAGAGCAGGATGACCAAAAGCACCGCAATCACCGCGCCGTATTTTTTCTTTCCCTTTGCCATAAAAGCTCCTTTATGTTAACGTTACCTTTATTCTATCATATCGTCGAAAAAAATCAACCTTATATATTTGACTAAATCCTTAAATTATTATATACTATTAGGCAAGTAAGCGAAGGGAGAAGGTCAGTATGCCGATTTATGACATCGCAGGGCTGAAAGTGCAGATGGACTGCGGCGGCAGAACCGAACAGCAGGCGCAGGCATATCTTGCCAAAGAGCAGGAAAATGTTACGCCCGATATCACTGTCAGCATCACGCCCGAACGGATTGCCGCAGCGCAGGCGGAGCACCCGGAGCTAAACGGCAACAACTGGGAATATATGCTCTCCGGCTCGGATTTTTACACCAATTTGCTGCGCTATAACGGCATTCTGCTGCACTCCTCCTGCGTCGTGGTGGACGGCGTGGCATACGCCTTTTCCGCCGACAGCGGCACGGGCAAATCCACCCACACAAAGCTGTGGCTGCAGCGCTTCGGCGACAGAGCCTATATGCTCAACGACGACAAGCCTGCCATCCGCTGCATTAACGGCACGGTTTACGCCTGCGGCACCCCGTGGAGCGGCAAGCACGACCGTTCCACGCCCGCCATCGTTCCGCTCGGCGCTATCGTCTTTTTAGAGCGCAGCGAGCAGAACTGGATCAGGAAAGCGGATACGAAAAAGGCGGTGTTCAGCATCTTCTCGCAGACGGTGCGCCAGCTCGGTCCCGTCGCTATGGAGCGCCTTTTTGACGTAGTGGAAACCCTGTTTGACAAGGTGCCGCTCTATGAGCTCGGCTGCAACATTTCCGAGGAAGCGGCTGCCCTGTCCTATGAAACGATAAAACGGAGCGTCAACGATTTTGAATAAGAAAGTCATCGGCATAGCGGCAGCGCTCACGGTGCTGGCACTGGCGCTGCTGTTTTTCTTTCCCCGTGCAGGCGTTATCGCGCCGAATCCGACGGCGCCGGACAGCACCGCAACCGTTACCGTAACTTTGCCGGCAACCGAGCCGACTGTCACCGAGAATGCCGCCACACAGCCTGTTACGCTTACCACCGCAACCACCGCTGCCACATCGCAAACCACGTCGGAAACAACCACGGCGCTAACTACCGAAACAACAATACCAACCACCGAAACGACAACGAATACGACTGCCGTTTCCGCCACGACGGCGGCAGCAACAACTGCTGCAGCAACCGTCACAACAACAGCGACGACCACGGAAACGACAACGGCGACGACCGCCGCACCCTCAACAACAACTACTACAACTACCACAACCGCAACAACAACGACAGAGGCGGCAAACACCTGCACGCTGACCGTTGAGTGCCTGTCCGTCTGGGACAATCTGGGCGAGCTCAAGGAGGGGCACGAGGCGTATCTGCCCAAGGACGGCTATTATCTGAAGGACTACACCTGCACCCTGCAGGAGGGCGACACCGTCTACGACGTCTTAAAGCGTGCCGCCAAAAAAAATGACCTGCAGCTGACGGTGAAAAAGACCTCGTTCGGCATGTACGTCGCCGGCATCAACCAGCTGGATGAATTCGACGTCGGCAAGGACAAGGGCTGGACGAGCGGCTGGGTTTACTATGTCAACGGCGAATTTGCCTCCGTCTCCAGCAGTATGCATCCCGCAAACGCCGGCGACGAAATCGTCTTTTCCTACTCCTGCAAAGCGGATAATTAGTGGTCAGTGGTCAGTGACTAGTGGCTAGTGAAGGAAAGGGTTAGAATATGACAATACTGAGTTACAAGGATTTAGCGGTATGGCAAAAGGCAATGGACCTGGTAACGGAAATATACCAATTAGTCAAGCTGCTGCCTGATGACGAAAAATATGCTTTATCAGACCAGATGCGACGAGCGGCTGTATCAGTACCCTCCAACATAGCTGAGGGACAGCAGCGAAAGTCATCGAAGGAATTTGCCAATTTTCTTTCTATTGCAAGAGGCTCGGTAGCTGAATTAGAAACGCAACTATTGATTTGCATCCGCTTGGATTATCTGAGCAATCAGCAAATCGAAAATGCCAATCATATGTGTCAAGAAGTCGGCAGAATGGTCAGTTCCCTTATAAAGAAGATTGACAGCAAATAACACTGACCACTGACCACTAACCACTGGCCACTGGCCACTAAAAAAGCATTCTCTCTCGAGAATGCTTTTTTGTTTATTCGTCAAAATTTATCTTCCGGATTTCCTTTTCGAATTCCTCGCCGGGCTTCAGACCGCGGCGGCTGGGCTGATTATAATTGTCCATATAATCGCTGTCCTTTGATTCGGCGATGGCTCTGCGCGCCTCCTCCTCGAGCTTCTTTTTGCGGAAATAATTGTAATTGAGCAGCAGCATCACGATACCGCCGAGCAGCAGCACTGCGCCGACAGGCAGCGCAATGTTCAGCCCGATATTCACACAGTACCTGACCGCGTTATCAAACGGCTGATAGGCGCAGAACACATAGTCCTGCACATAGTGACGGCGCTGCACATACAGCGGCACGAAGGTCATCAGATAACCTGCCGTTACGGTGCCCATACCGATGTAGCTGAATTTTCTGTGCCGTCCGCGGTTAAGCACATCCAGCAGGACAACGCTGCCGATAAGCCCGATTACAGAGCCGACAATCACGATCATCATCGTCTGGCTGCGCACGAAGCGGAAAACGGAAACGCGCGTGGTGTCCGCACCGCCGACGGTTTCGTTAATATAATCCACCGCCAGCGAAGCGCTGCGGCTGAGGGTGGCAGCGGATACCTGAACCCCCTTGCTGCTGCAGTATTCCGTGGAAGCGGAAAGCAGCGCGTTATACAGCGCAGTATCGCGGTTCAGATTCGTTTCATAGGAATAGACGAAGTTGTGCGCCGTCTGCTTTTCAATCTCATCAACGCAGCTTGCAAGCGCACCGTCATACGCGCCGGACGGCACATCGCCGAGCGCCTCGACCTCTGCCAGGCTTTGCCCGATAGTATATTGCAGCTGCTCGCGGTTTTGCTCAAGCCCTCTTGCGATGTAACCGTCGCCGTGGAACAGCCCGACGGCAATCCCGCCGAACACCAGCAGACAGGCGGACGCCGCCAGCACCATGGACAGGGCAAAGCAGGAGAATTTGGTCAACCAGTAACGTATCATGCCGTCACCTCCCCTGCCACGCAGACGAAGTAGAGCTTGTCCTCATTTTCGTTGCTTAAATCGGGATAGGTAAAGCACATCACGAGCTTGCCCTCCTCACAGTAAGAGGCAAGGTCGCTTTCCGTACAGCCCGCGATGATTTCCTCCACCGCATAGCGGTACGCCTCCCTGCCGTAAAAGCGGAAGGTAAAGACATCGCCCTCGGCAGCACGGTGCAGGTATTTCAGCTGGTTATAGGTGTTTTCACCAAGCAGCAGAAGTCCGCCGTTATCCCCCCACGGCTCGGAGGAGAGCGCCGCCATGCCGATATTGCTTCTGTTCTCCGTGCCGTACAGGACGGCGACGGCGGGCATTTCAAGGTCGTCACTTTCCAGGGTGCCGACCAGCGCGTCCTCAGGCAGAGCGGAAAAGCTGTCGTACTCCACCGTGTTGAAGGAGGAGAGCGAAACGCTGCCCGCATAAACGGTATTCACTTGTTGGGCAGAGCGCGCAACCCGCTGCGGAAACACAACCGTCAGCGCCGCCAGCACCAGTGCTAAGACGGCAGCCGGTACCAGCACGGCACGCTTGAAGAAATTGAAAGCCAAAGCAAGCATAAGGAAACCTCAGTCGTAAAAGATAAATTTTATTATATCGCAAGCGCTCGGGATTATCAAGGCTTTACGCCCTATAATTCATATCTCCTTAACAATTAGAACCACTTTTTGCGTTTTCCGATGATCACCAGCACCGCCACCACGACAACCGACAGCGCAATGACGTAGAGATAGCCGTACTTCCAGGCGAATTCCGGCATACTGTTAAAGTTCATACCGTACCAGCCGACAATCAGCGTCAGCGGGAAAAAGATGCTCGTCATCACGGTGAAAATCTTCATCGTGTGGTTGAGCTTTAAATCGAGGAAGGAGGAATAGGCGTCCTGCAGGTGCGTTACCGAGCTGGAGAGCGAGTCCGCGTCCTCTCTTAACCGCGTGATTTTTGCGCTGAGGTTGGCGATATAGTGCAAGTCGTCGCTGTCAAAAATATCGTTTTCGTTTTCCTCGATAGCGTCGGTGATGTCCAGCAGCTGCTCGTAATAATTATGCAGCGTCAGCAGCTCCTTTTTGAGCGTAAGCAGATCGAGGCTGAAATCGTCGTCCGTGTTCTCCTTAAGCACGTCCTCCTCGAGCAGCGTTACCTCGTTGCCCCTGTCCTCAATGAATTTGAAATCGCTCGCAATCAGCGCGTCAATGAAGGCATAGAGCACCTTTTCGAGCGTGACGTTATGATACGAATACCGGCTGACGGCAGCCATAAACTTGTTTTTGGTGGAGGAATCGTAATCCTCCACGTCCACAACGATAATCAGATTCTTTTTGATATACAGTGCCACGCAGTCGTCGTGGCGCTTATCCTGCAAATTCGTGATGCGCAGCTCGGTAAAGGTGTAATCGTCGTACACCTCCACGCCGGAGCGGAAGTTCTTATTCGCCACGCGGCACGCCTCCACCGTGGAGAGCGAAAAGCCGAGCAGCCCGCCAACCTGTGCCAGCTCGTCGCAGGGCAC
>CALGGQ010000389.1 GCA_937915775.1 uncultured Clostridia bacterium
ATGTTTTGCAGATTTACGAAAAGGAAAAGCCGTTCGGCGTTATCGTGCAGTTTGGCGGTCAGACCCCGCTGAACATTGCGCGCGAGCTGCAGGAAAACGGCGTGAAGCCCGATATTCTGATTAACAACGCCGGCATCCTGCCGAAATTCAAGCGCTTTGACCGTTATTCCTATGACGAGATTAACCGCGCGATGGATATCAATTTCTATTCCTGCATTTATTCCGTTAAGACGCTGCTGCCGATGCTGCTGGAATCAAGCAGCCCTGCGATTATTAATATCGACTCCTCGGCAGCGCTGATGACGCTTGCCGGAACCTCGATGTATTCCGCTTCCAAGGCGGCGCTCAAGGGCTTTACCGAAGCGCTACGAGTGGAATTTGCGGGTAAGATGTATGTGTCCTTAGTATGCCCCGGCTTTACGAAAACCGATATTTTCCGCGACCAGGGCGGCACAGAAAACGACAAGGGCGCCAAGGTGATGAATATGATTTCCACCGATTGCGACAAAATGGTGAAGATGATTATGCGCGGCATTGAGCACCGTTATCCGATGCAGGTACGCGGTTTTGATGCACACGCTATGTCCGTCTTTAACCGTCTGCTGCCTGTCTATGGCTCTAAGATGTTCAGCGGTGTGATGAAGCTCGCCAACGTCGATATATTTAAAGAGGTATTTAAGGATTAACGGTACGGTTAATCTGATTATACGGAGGGAAATATGGAAGATATTACGAAACAAAAGCATCTGAAATTTAAAGAAATCGCGGCGTATTCGCTCGGTCTGTTCGGCTTTCAGGCAATCGTCGGATTGCTGAATTCCTACCAAGCGGAGTTTGACGGCTCCGTTCTGGGCGTCAACGTCAGCGTGGTTGCCATCTTAATTCTGGTCGCCAAGATTGTATCGGCGGCTGCTGACCCGGTGGTCGGCAGTCTGGTGGACCGCTCAAAGAGCAAGCTCGGCAAATTCAAGTCAATGATTGTGTATTCGCTGGTACCGCTGCTGGTGTTCACGGCTGTCATCTTCGTAGACGTACCGTTCAAGAGCAATACGATGGCGGCGTACATATGGATTTTTGTGACCTATCTTATCTGGTCTATCGCCATGACAATGGGCGACGTGCCGTCGCAGGGTATCGCAGCAGCCTTAACGCCGAATCCGACGGAGCGCACCAACGTTGTGTCTATCTCCAATACGTTCAAACAAATCGGCTTTTCCGCGTGTGTGGTAATTGTGCCGATTGTCTGTCTTATTATTCCGGGCGGCTCCAAGGTATTCGTTAAGAGCGGTGAAACCGACAGCCCGATGGTCGCTTCCGAATATTTCTGGGTAGCGGTGCTGACAGCCGTGCTCGGCTGCGCGCTGTTTGCGCTCATCCCGCTGGTAAATAAGGAAAGAGTCATCACCCAGGCGAATGAAAAAATCACGACGAAGGATATGCTGGCTGCGCTGAAAAATAACAAGCCGCTGATGCTGGTCATCGTTTCCTATTTTCTCGGCTTCGGTCGTCAGATGGCGATGGGTATTCAGGTGCAGGCGGCAAACGTTCTGCTCGGCTCTCAGAATCTGGTTGCCGTGCTTGGCATCGTTACCGCCATTGGTTCGATGATTAGTATGGCGCTCTGCCCGCTGCTGATTAAAAAGCTCAATGAAAAGAAGGCATATATTCTGCTGTCCGTTTACGGCTTTGCGGCTTCCGTTTTCTCGTTTGTTATCGGTCATTTCTGGTTCAGAAATCCCGAAAGCACGGTGCTGACCATTCTGTTCTATGCGTCCTTATTCTTAATCGGTCTGCAGTTCGGCGCCGTTACGCTGATGCCGATGATTATGACGGCGGACTGCGTGGACTATTATGAGCACGAAACCGGCAAGCGTATGGAGGGTGCCGCCTATTCCATCTTAACGCTGACCATCAAGGTTTGTCTGGCGCTCGGCACTGCAGTCGGTCTGATTTTCGTGCAGGCATCCGGCTACTATGAGGCGCTTGACTCCGGCAATTTCACCAACAGCACGAAGGATATCATCTTCTTTGCCTATACGGCGCTGCCGGGTATTCTGGCGCTGCTGTCCGTTATTCCGATGTTTAAGTATGATATCGTAGGCGAAAAGAAGGCG
>CALGGQ010000390.1 GCA_937915775.1 uncultured Clostridia bacterium
ATGAGCCCCTTCTCCTTCTGCTCCCTGACAAAGTCCCAGATATGGTAGTCATCGTACTTTTTGTAATTGTTGCGCTGCAGGGCGTGGAGCAGGTAGTAGTCGAAGTAGCCCGCGCCGGTGCGCTCGAGGCTGGTGTAGAACTGCTGCTTGGCGCTCTGCTCGTCGTGGGCCTGGAGCCAGGCGTTCAGCTTGGTGGCGAGAGTGTACTTTTCCCGGGGATAGCGCTCCACCAGCGCCTTGCGGATGGCCGCCTCGGATTCGCCGTTGTCGTAAACGTATGCCGTATCAAAATAGGTTCCGCCGGCTTCTATAAACTTGTCAACCATTACGCAGACCTGCTCTACATCTATACTGCCGTCTGCGCGCTTCGGCAGGCGCATTAACCCGAAGCCGAGTTTAAAAATCTCTTTTCCGAAATAATCAGCCATACTTTTCCTTTCTTTTATCTTTCATTGCTTTATTATATTGACAATCAATTACCCGAAGCAGACATCCAGTAGCATCATCACGATAAAGCCTGCCGTCAGCCCGCCGTGCGCCAAATCGGCATAGCGGCTGCTGTGCGATTCGGGAATCAGCTCTTTGGCAACGACATAGATCATCGCGCCTGCTGCAAACGACAGCAGGTAGGGAAGTGCCGCCATCACCGTGCCGGTCAGCAGCAGGGTGATAAACCCGAATATCGGCTCCACGGCACCGCTCAGCGCGCCCCAGAGAAATGCTTTTCCTTTGGAAATTCCCTCTGCTTTCAGCGGAAGGGAAATAATCGCACCTTCGGGAAAATTCTGAATGGCAATCCCGACGGAAAGTGCCAACGCCGCCGCAACCGTAACGGTCGGACGGCTGCCGGTTGCAGCTGCCAGCGTTACGCCGACCGCCATTCCCTCGGGAATATTGTGCAGCGTGACGACCAGCGCCATCATCAATGTGTTGCTGCCGGTGCTGATCGCCGCGGTGCTTTTTTCATACAGCCGTGAAATACCTTTATCCAGCACCAGCAAAATGACCGTACCGCCCGCAAAGCCGACGGTATACGGCACAATACTGTCCGACATTTCGATTGCCGGCAGCAGCAGCGACCAGACGGACGCCGCCGTCATTATACCTGCCGCGAAGCCGAGCAGAAGCTGCCTGACGGCTTCGTGCGTTTTGTTTTTCATTAAGAATACCATCGCAGCGCCGAGCGCCGTTCCGGCAAAGGGAATCATTAACCCTGAAAATATCATAACCTCACCCGATGACCAACATTGTACTACTTTACCCTATGTTGAAAATCGGGATTGGTGACGTTTGTGCTATAGGCTCTCTTTTAAAATGGCAACAACTTCGTCGCGCGTCAGCACCTTGTAGCCGCCGTCAAGGATTATTGTTGCGTCGGCAATGCCTTCTATCATATCCTCTGTGGCGCCGAGCTCGGACAGGGAAAGGGCAACGCCCAGCTCCTTCATCCAGCCCTCCATTGCGTTAAGTCCTTCCGCGGCAACCTGTTCATCGGTTTTACCCTCAGGGCAGACACCCCAAACCTCTTTGGCAAAGCGGACAAACTTCTTTAAGCCATACGGCATAATATAGCGATAATAGGGCAGGGAAACAGCGGAAAGCGTCATACCGTGCGTTGCGTCGGTATACGCACCGGCAGCCTGACCGAGCATATGCACCATCC
>CALGGQ010000391.1 GCA_937915775.1 uncultured Clostridia bacterium
CTTCATCGAGAAGGTAATGCTCTCATTGCGCTCACCGTTTTTATATTCGCCGTAGTCCACGATATCGGCAAGGAAAATCGTCTGCGCCACGAACATCGAGGCAATACCCGTGGAGGATACCACGTACGCAAAATCAAGCGCCAGCGTGATTTTCAGCACCGGACCGAAGAGGTACATCAGCAAATAGCCCACGATAGTAGCAATCAGCGAAATCTGATAAATTCGCTTTTTACTGAACCATTTGGAGAGAATCGGAATCACAAGCAGACCGAGCACGGAGCCGGCAGCGCCGATGGTCTGGAACAGCGATTGCGCCTTCGGCTCACCGAGCACGTCGGAGAAATAGTAAACCGCCGTGCCGCTGGTTAAGTACCAGCCTGCATTGGAGAGCATCGCAAACAGCATAAATACCAGCAGCTGGTCGTTGCTCTTTAAAACGGTGAAAATCTTTTTAAAGGAAAACTTTGTCTTTTCGCCGTAAACGACGTTGCGTTCCTTGGTGGAAAGGACGCAAATCAGTGCAAAGACAACCAGCAGAATGCCGAGAATGCCTGCCCAGCGGGAGAAGCCGCTGGCGCTATAGCCCTTGTCGGTTTTCATACCGGTGGAGAGCATCGGCAGGATAATCGGGGTGGCAATCGTAATGATGCCCTGACCGAGACCGGAGAAGGTACGCGCCACGGTAGATACCATATTTCTGTCCTTCGGGTCGCTCGTGAAGGAGGGTACCATCGACCAGTACGGAATATCTGCCATCGTGTTCGTCATACCCCAGAGGATGTACATCGCGCCGATGTAGATGTAAAGCGGCAGTCCGCTCATACCGAAGCCGGTGAACAGCAGGAACAGGACGATGCCGTTTGCAGCGGCGCCGATTAAAATCCACGGTCTGTATTTGCCAAACTTTGTTCTTGTGTTGTCAACGATGGTGCCCATCATCGGGTCGTTAATGCCGTCCCAGATACGGGCAATCGGCGTCAGCAGGAGCAAAAACGCTTCCTTCAAACCAAGCACGGAGGACAGATAATAGCTGAGGAAGGAATAGAACATTCCGTAGCTCAAATCCAGCCCGACAGCACCGACGCCGTAAAAAATTTTTTCACGCCAAGTGGTTTTGTATTCCATAACAAACCTCCCAGATATATTAAGTGTTCAAGGGCATTATACCACACATTGTGATGCTTGACAATTTTTTTAAAAATTACAAAAGGATGACAATTCTTTACAATTCATTTCGGCGAAAATATTTCCTTGACAATGGGGATTTGTCCTTATATAATATAAGCAAGTGGTGGAAAATCCCATAAAAATTAATATAAATCCCACAAATTTTCAGGAAAGGAGAGGCATATGGAAGAATTATTCGTCAGCCATAAGGCGTATAAGATTGATGCAAAGGGCAGAATTTCCATTCCCGCGAATATGAGGGAAGGGCTCGGCAACGTATTCGTTGCGTCGCGCGGCGCCGGAAAATGCCTCGCCTTATACCCGATGGAACAGTGGAACAAATTCATGCAGAGCATTTTGGAAAAGGTTCCCCAGAGCGACAGAAAAAAGCTGCAGGTTTATTTTTCTGCCAATGCGGACAAGCTTAGTCTTGACGGACAGGGCAGGGTGCTGCTCAACGATGATTTGAGAAAGCAGGTTAACCTGTTCGGCGAATCACAGGCGGAAATCTTCGGCAATAACGACCATATTGAAATCTGGAACTGCGCACTCTTCAAACAAGAGCTTGAGAGCATCGATGAGATGGAGGTTGTGGCTATCCTTGACAAATATGAAATTTAACCACAAAAGTGTTTTGTTTGACGAGGCGATTGCTTCACTGAATATCAACGAAAACAAAATTATAGCTGACGGTACGGCGGGCGGCGGCGGTCATTCCCGCGAAATCGCTAAAAGAGCGAAACGGCTGATTGCTATCGACCAGGACCCTGATGCCATCAGCGTGCTGCACGAACGGCTTGACGGTTTTGACAACGTCACCATCGTGCAGGATAACTTTGAAAACATTCAGACTATTATTAAAGACCTCGGTCTGAACGGCATTGACGGAATGCTGCTTGACCTCGGCGTCAGCTCTTTCCAGCTGGATACGGCAGAGCGAGGCTTTTCTTATCACCAAAATGCGCCGCTGGATATGCGCATGAGCAAAAACGGAATGAGCGCCGCCGACGTAGTGAACACCTACAGCGAGGAAGCGCTGGCAGATATTCTGTTCCGCTACGGTGAGGAAAAGTTTGCCAGACGGATTGCGGCTAATATGGTAGCCGCAAGGCAGAATAAGCCGATTGAAACCACCTTTGACTTGGTGGAGATTATCAAGCAGTCCTATCCCCAGAAAGCGATGCGCGATTCCCATCCGGCAAGAAAGACCTTTCAGGCAATCCGTATTGAGGTAAACGCTGAATTGGACAGGCTGGAACGCACCTTGACGGCGGCAATGGAATGCCTGAACAGCGGCGGCAGGTTATCCGTCATCACCTTCCATTCCTTAGAGGACAGAATGGTGAAGGAAACCTTTGCCCGCTGGGCAAATCCGTGTACCTGCCCGAAGGAATTCCCAGTCTGCGTCTGCGGCAAAAAGCCGCTCGGCACAATGCCGTTTAAGTTTAAAGCGCCGACGGAAGCAGAGCTTGAAGAAAATCCGAGAGCCCGCTCATCGCGTCTGCGCTGCTTTGAAAAATACTGAGAACAGGGTGATGACCTGTGATACAAACTGATGAAAGGAGAGCGAGAATATGACGAATACCAATGATTTCAGACGTTATTCCTATCAGAACGATCCGACAACGCTGATTAATTCATTTTCCTATACCCGTGGCTCACAGGCACCGAAGGTGCAGCCGCAGCCGAGAGAACGCGAACGCGACTTAAAGGTCAGACAGGGCAAGGGCGTAAAAAGCCGTGCAGAACTGCAGAGCGAACAGAAGGCAGCGCGCGCCTTTATGCTCAGAATTGCCGCCTGCGCCGTTATCTGTTTTTTGATGATTGGTCTTGTTATCAACTCTCTTGCCGTAAAAAATCAGCTGACGCGCCAGATCGCCCGTCAGGAAACGGCAATTGCTAACGCTGAAAGTGAATACATTTCTCTGCAAAGTCAGCTCAACGCTCTTGTATCCATCAGTATGATTGACCAGTATGCCGTTGAAAAGCTGGGGATGACTAAAGTAAGGTCAAACCAGATTCAGTATATGGACGTGAGCGAATTCAAGGCGCAGAGAGAAAAGGCGCTTTCCGAACAGAAAAATGTTGATGCAGGCGTCAAGAACCTGCAGAAGGACTTACAAGGTCATAATTAATTTTAATACGCGTAAGTATATTATGAGAGTTCGCCGGAGTCTTTTCGGCAAACTCTCTAATGTGCTATTTATAGGGTAGTGGATACCAACATAAAAGAGGTGCAGCGATGAAGAAAAACACAAAAAAAGGCGTGCTCAGACGAATGCTGATACTGCTGGTGGCAGTGGTATTTTTGTTTGCGCTGGATGCATTCCGCATTCTGTATCTTCAGGCGGCACGCGGCGATGAGCTCTCCGCTAAGGCGGAATCGCAGCAGCTCTATGATACCGAGGTCAGCGCTATGCGCGGCACGATTTTAGACGCTGAGGGCAACGTGCTGGCACAGTCGGCGACGGTGTGGAATATCTTTTTGGACCCTGCAAATATTAAGGATGAGACAACGCGAACCTTTGTTGTGGATAATCTCGCACAGATACTAAGCTTTGACGAGGAGCAAAAGGCGGAGCTGCTGGAAAAATCCCAAAAAGAAACCCGCTACGTTGTCATTGCAGAAAAAATAGAAAACGACCTCAAGGAAAAAATCACCGCATTTATGGCGGATAAGGAGAATAAAAAATACAAGCTGTCCACCATTATCGGCACAGAGCAGACCACCAGAAGATATTATCCCTACGGTTCATTCGCTTCCGCTGTTCTTGGTTTTGTCGGCGGCGATAATCAGGGACTCAGCGGCATAGAATCCTACTATGATGAGGAACTGACCGGCACGAACGGCAGAATTATTACGGTTAAGGATTCGATGGGCAACAAGCTCCCGACGGATTATGAAACTTCAATTGAGCCGACGGACGGTCATACGCTGGTACTGACGCTGAATCCAACCATTCAGTATTATCTGGAAAAGGGCTTGCGCTCCACCCTTGAGGAATATAACGCAAAGGGTGCTTACGGCATCGTGATGGATTGCAACACCGGCGCCATTCTTGCCAACAGCTCGCTGCCCGATTTTGATTGCAACGAGCCGTATAAAATCACTTACGAAAAAACACAAAAGGCGCTTGACGCCATTGAAAACACAGAGGAAAAAACGCAGGCACAGAGCCTTGCTATTCAAAACCAGTGGCGTAACTTTACAGTGTCCGATACCTATGTACCCGGCTCTGTATTCAAAACCTTTATGGCAAGCGCTGCACTGGAGGAAAACGTCGTCACGCTGGACACCTCCTACACCTGCACCGGTCAGATTCAGGTAGCGGACCACACGATGCGATGCCACTATCATCCCGGTCACGGCACGCAGAATTTAACGCAGGGGCTTGAAAATTCCTGTAACCCGTTCTTTATCACCATCGGTCAGCGGATGGGCGTGCATACTTATTTTAAGTATTTTGATGCGTTCGGCTTTACGCAGAAAACCAATATTGACTTACCCGGTGAAGCGAATTCCCAGTATGTGAAGGAAGAGAAGTACGGTATCGTTGAGCTTTCCTCCGCTTCCTTCGGTCAGACGAACTCCTTAACCCCGATTCAGGTCTGCACCGGCATCTGCGCCATTGCCAACGGCGGCACTGGGGCCAATAATGCTGCCACCGCACGATACTATCTCGGAGCAAACAATGCTTCTAACCTGAATGCCGGCACGATTCCCGCCGCCCGGCTGCCCTTCAAGGTCGCCTACGGTTCCGTGAGCGTCAATTCCAGTCCAAGCGCTTACCTTGACTATTCCAGCGCAGGCTTCACGGCAGTTCCGTATGTTCTGATCAACTATTCGACCACCAGCGCCAACTGGACAGGAACGGCTGGGGCGATCAAAGTACACACCAAAACAACTTCTGGAGCCTATGCGACGGTTGGCGGTTCCTATGGAACACTGAGAGAAGCAGATTGGATCGCCGTGGGAATATAAATCAATGAGAGATAAAAGGGCTGTGGAATCGCAGCTTTTTTGTAAAAAGAACTTCAAAAGGAGGAATGTGGAATGCGTGATTTTTCGATTGACTTGCTTTGGGCTAAGATCCAGACCGCCT
>CALGGQ010000392.1 GCA_937915775.1 uncultured Clostridia bacterium
ATTGAAAAGGACAGCTGTGTCAATGATGAGATTGATAAACTCCGTCACAGCGCCGCCTCTGCGCTTTCGGAACGCCGCGATGTCATCATCGTGGCTTCGGTTTCGTGCATCTATTCCATCGGTGACCCCGTGGATTATCAGAATATGGTTATCTCCCTGCGGCAGGGTATGACGAAGGAGCGCGACGAGCTGATTAATAAGCTCGTGGAAATTCAGTACGAGCGCAACGATATTAATTTTGTACGCAACAAGTTCCGTGTGCGCGGCGATACAGTGGAAATTTTTCCTACCGGCAGTATCGGCAACGCTATCCGTGTGGAGTTCTTCGGCGATGAGATTGACCGTATCAGCGAAATCAATCCGCTCACGGGCAAGGTGGAGGGCATTCTCAGCCATGCCGCTATTTATCCGGCTTCGCTTTATGTCGTCAGCCAGGACAAGCTGAACAAAGCGATTGAAGAAATCTATAACGAGATGGTAGAGCGCGTAGCCTATTTCGAAGAAAACGGCAAGCTGCTGGAGGCGCAGCGCATCCGCGAGCGCACGATGAACGATATCGAAATGCTGCAGGAGACGGGCTTCTGCAAAGGTATTGAAAACTATTCCCGTATTATGAGCGGCAGAAAGCCCGGCGCAGCTCCGTTTACGCTGCTGGATTATTTTCCCGATGATTTTCTGCTGTTCGTTGACGAAAGTCATGTGATGCTGCCGCAGGTGCACGGTATGTACGGCGGCGACCATTCAAGAAAGAAAAGTCTGATTGATTTCGGTTTCCGTCTGCCGTCGGCATTTGATAACCGTCCGCTGACCTTTGATGAGTTTTACGGCAAAATCAATCAGGTGATTTTTACTTCGGCAACTCCCGGCGACTTTGAAAAGGAGCGCTCCACGCAGGTGGTCGAGCAGGTCATCCGCCCGACAGGACTGCTTGACCCGAATATTGTCGTGAAGCCGACAGAGAACCAGATGGACGATTTGGTGTCCGAAATCAATCTCCGCACCGAGCGAAACGAGCGCGTACTCGTTACCACGCTGACAAAGAAAATGGCGGAGGATTTGACTGCGTATCTCGAGGGCTTCGGTGTGAAGGTGCGCTATATGCACCACGATATTGACACGATTGAGCGTATGGAGATTATCCGCGATTTGCGTCTCGGTAACTTTGATGTGCTCGTCGGCATTAACCTGCTGCGCGAGGGATTGGATATTCCCGAGGTGTCGCTCGTTGCGATACTTGACGCTGATAAAGAGGGCTTCCTGAGAAGTGAAACCTCGCTGGTGCAGACCATCGGCAGAGCCGCGCGTAACGAGCACGGCGAGGTCATTATGTACGCCGATTGCGTCACGCCGTCGATGGAACGCGCCATTACGGAAACCCTGCGCCGCCGCTCTATTCAGGAGGCGTATAACGAAGCGCACGGTATTCAGCCGACAACGATTAAAAAGGACGTCCGCGCGATTATTGAAATCACCAGCAAGGACGCGCTGGATAACCACGGCAGACGGATGACGGCAAAGGAGCGCCGCGTCATGATTGAAAAGCTCACGCGCGAAATGAAGGAGGCCGCCAAGCTGCTGGAATTCGAGCATGCAGCTTTCCTGCGTGATAAGATTAAAGAACTCTCAGAGGATTAATAGACTAAATGAAAATAAAACTCTTTAACGATAAGCGGTTCTGGAAAACGGCGCTAAGTCTGGCGCTGCCTGTTGCCGTGCAGAATATGCTGTTCAGCTCCTTTACGCTGATTGACACGCTGCTGGTAAGCATGCTCGGTGACGTCACGCTGGCAGCCGTCGGCATGGCAGGGCAGTGGAGCTGGCTGATGAATATGTTTTTCTTCGGCACCTGCTCCGCAACGGGCGTGTTCGTCTCGCAGTACTGGGGTGTGAAGGATAAAGAACGAATCCGTAAAACGATGGGCATTGCGCTTAGCTTTACACTATTCGTTTCTGCGGTATTCTTTGTGCTGAGCTGCTTCTTTCCGGCTGCGGTTATCCGCCTGTTCAATCAGGACAGTGCGGTCATTGCCGCCGGTACGGGCTATCTGACCATTCTGTCTTTTACGTTCCCGGCGTTTGCACTGTCAAACGTGTTTTCCATCGTGCTGCGTTCCACAGAGCAGCCGAAGCTGCCGATGTACGTTTCGGTTGTGACGACGGTTTTAAATATCTTTCTGGATTACGCGCTGATTTTCGGCAAGTTCGGCTTGCCCGAAATGGGCGCGAACGGTGCGGCGCTTGCTACCTTAATTTCCGCGTGGATAGGCGTGGCGGTGCTTTTAACGGTATCCGCCGTGCGTAAAAATATTCTCATCGGCTCGCTGAAAGGCGTTTTCGGGTTTCAACGTTCAGATTTAAAGGTGTTCTTTCACCGTGCGCTGCCCGTCATTGCCAATGAGAGCCTGTGGGGTGCCGGCACGTTCATCTTCAATCTGATTTACGCCAATATGGGCTATGAGTATTACGCCTCAATTACCATACTGAAAACGTTTGAGAATCTGTCCTATGTACTGTTTATCGGGCTGTGCAGCGCATGCTCGGTGATGGTAGGCAAGTCGGTCGGCATGGGCGAAATTAAACGGGGCATCGAGGATTCCAAGCGCTTCCTGTTTATGATTCCGATAGCAGCAGTGGTTATCGGCGCCGTTGCCATCGTGTTCCGTGCGCCGCTCGTTTCCATCTTTGATATGGGAAATAATATCAGTGAACTGACGATACACACAGCGGAGCTGCTGATTATCGTCTACTCGGCAGAGCTGCCGGTGCGTACGCTCGGCTTTACGTTCATCGTGGGCGTGCTGCGCTCGGGCGGCGATACCTTCACGGCGGCAAAGATGGATTTGGGCTCACTGTGGCTGGCGTCACTGCCGGCAACGCTGATAGCGGTGTATTTGCTGAAGCTGCCGTTCATCGCTTGCTACATCGTGATGTTTATCTTTGAGGATTATATTAAGATACTGCTGTGTGCAAGATATTACAAAACACGCAGATGGATCAAGCCTGTTACCGAGGAAGGCAAGCAGGCGTTGGAAAGGTTTAACGGAGAAACAGTATGATTAAAAACATTGTTGTCAAGGGTGCGCGCGAGCACAACCTCAAAAACATTGATATTGAAATTCCGCGCGATAAGCTGGTGGTATTCACCGGCTTGTCCGGCTCGGGCAAAAGCTCGCTTGCGTTCGATACGATTTATGCAGAGGGGCAGCGGCGCTATGTGGAATCACTGTCCTCTTATGCGCGGATGTTCCTCGGTCAGATGGAAAAGCCGGATGTGGATTATATCGAGGGCTTATCGCCGGCGATTTCCATCGACCAGAAAACAACGAGCAAGAACCCGCGTTCCACCGTCGGCACCGTGACGGAAATCTACGACTACCTGCGTCTGCTGTGGGCGCGTATCGGCATTCCTCACTGCACCGTCTGCGGCAGAGAGATTACGCAGCAGACCGTAGACCAGATTGTGGATAAAGTAATGGCGCTGCCGGAGGGTACGCGCATTCAGCTGCTGGCGCCGATTGCCCGCGGCAAGAAGGGTGAATTTGTCAAGGAAATCAAGGATGTACAGAGGCAGGGCTTCGTGCGCGTCAGAATTGACGGCGAGGTGCGCGATGTATCGGACGATATCAAACTTGAAAAAAACATTAAGCATAATATTGATGTTATCGTTGACCGTCTGGTCATTAAGCCGGAAATCAAATCCCGTCTGAGCGATAGCATTGAAACCGCGACCAAGCTCAGCGAAGGTGTTGTTACAGTGGATATCGTGGGCGATAGGGAAGAACTGTTTTCCCTCAATTACGCCTGCCCGGAGCACGGCGTCTCGATGGAGGAGATGAGTCCGCGGATGTTTTCCTTCAACAACCCGTTCGGCGCTTGCAAGAAGTGCGACGGTCTTGGCATTTTTAAAGAAATTGACGAGGACTTGATTATTCCCGATAAAAAGCTTTCCATCAATCAGGGCGCTATCAAGGCGAGCGGCTGGAATGTTGCCGAGGGCGGCTCAATAGCCAGAATGTATATGGAGGCGTTGGCGAAGGAATACAACTTCTCGCTGGATATGCCGGTGGAGATGCTCAGCGCCGATTCTGTCAGAGCTATTCTCTACGGCACCAACGGCAAAAAGATTAAGATGAAGCGCGTGACCTCCTACGGTTCCGGCACCTATATGAATGATTTTGAGGGTGTTATCGGTAATCTGCAGCGCCGCTATGCCGAAACCTCGTCCGACTGGGCGCGTACGGAAATTGAAAGCGTGATGCGCGACTGCAGGTGTAGCGAATGCGGCGGCGCCAGACTGAAGCCGGAGCCGCTTGCCGTCACAGTCGGCGGTCTGAATATCTATGATTTCTGCCGCCTTTCCATCAACGAAGAACTGGAATTTATTGATAAACTCGAGCTGACGGAAAAGGAAATGATGATTGGTAAGCTGGTCATCCGCGAAATCAAGGAACGCCTGAATTTCCTCAATTCCGTCGGACTGGATTATCTGTCCCTTGCGCGTGACAGCGGAACGCTCTCAGGCGGGGAAGCGCAGCGTATCCGTCTGGCGACGCAGATTGGCTCATCTTTAATGGGCGTGCTGTATATTCTCGACGAGCCGTCCATCGGTCTGCATCAGCGCGATAATGAAAAGCTGCTCGGCACGCTTCGTCATCTGCGCGACCTCGGTAACACGCTGATTGTGGTAGAGCACGATGAGGATACCATGCGCGCAGCCGATTTTCTGGTGGATATCGGTCCCGGCGCCGGTGTGCACGGCGGTGAGCTGATTGCGGCAGGTACACCTGAGGAGGTAATGGCTTGTGAAGCATCTATCACCGGTCAGTATCTGTGCGGCAAGCGCTCCATTCCAGTGCCGACCTCGCGCAGAAGCGGCAACGGCAAAAAGCTCACCGTGTTCGGTGCGCAGGAAAATAACCTGAAAAAGATTGACGTGGAAATTCCGCTCGGTAAATTCGTTGCCGTAACGGGCGTTTCCGGCTCGGGCAAAAGCTCGCTTGTCAACGAGATACTGTATAAGCACCTTGCCAACGTGCTCAATCACGCGAAAAAGCATACGGGCAAGTTTTCCTCGATGAAAGGGCTGGACGCGCTCGACAAGGTGATTAATATCGATCAGTCGCCCATCGGCAGAACGCCGCGTTCCAACCCTG
>CALGGQ010000393.1 GCA_937915775.1 uncultured Clostridia bacterium
ATCGGATGAAGCCCGTGGCTGAACCAGGGGTCGAGGATTTCTTCTGCATAGGTATGGCTGACGGTTGTAACCTTATTGGCGCATTCTATGGCGCCTTTCATCAGGTTTATGTCGTCGCCGAACTGAACAAGACTGAACTGCTCATCACCGAGTCCGAAAACATCGGCAAGTATTTCTTTGCCGTAAATTCCCTGGTACTGAATATTGTGAATCGTAAAAACGGTCTTTATGCCTTCGTAGCCTTCCCTTGTTGCGTAGAATGACGAATAGTAAACGGGAACGAGGGCAGTCTGCCAGTCATTACAATGGATTATGTCGGGCTTGAAATCTATATAAGGCAGAATTTCAAGTACCGCTCTTGAAAAGAACGCAAATCTTTCGGCGTCGTCATAGTGACCGTAAATGCCGTCACGCTTGAAATAATACTGGTTGTCAAGGAAGTAATAAATGACGCCGTTATGCTTGGCTTCAAAGATACCGCAGTACTGCCGTCTCCATGATACGGGAACGGAAATGGAGGTTAAGAACTTCATCTTATCCTTGTATTCCTGCTTAATGGAATCATACAGCGGCATTACCACACGGCAGCCGATGAGGCGCTTTCTCAGCGCAGCGGGCAGCGAGCCTGCCACGTCGCCGAGACCGCCGGACGCCATAAAGGGAAGCGCTTCGGAAGCAACATATAAAACTTTCATCGCGTGTCCTCCTTAAATTCTGGTGTCCTTGCTCAGGCTGAGCGGGAAATTAGCCGCGCCGGACAGCTCAATGCCTGCTTTGATGTTGACGTTCTTATCCGCGATGACGCAGTTAATCTTGGTGCCCTCGCCGATGACGGTATCCTGCATTAAGATGGAATTCTTCACGACGGCGCCGTCCTCAATCTTAACACCCTTGAAGATGATGCTGTTTTCCACCGTGCCCTTAATCTGGCAGCCGTCCGCAATCAGCGAGTTGCTGATTTTTGCCTCGGTGCCGTACAGGGTGGGCATATCGTCGCGCTCCTTGGTGTAAATCGGGCGCTCCGGCGCAAAGAGCTTATTTTTTGTCTCTCTGTCAAGTAGCGACATCGAAATATCGTAGTAGCTCTGGATGCTGTCAATCGTGCCGACGAAGCAGTCCGTTGCGTCATAGGCGTAAGCCTTGCCGCTGTTGATGCAGTTCATCAGAATGCTGCGCTGGAACGATACCTCGTTCTTTGAGTGCGCGTTGGTAATCAGCGACTGCAGCAGATATTTTTTAATCAGAATGATGTTGCAGGAGTAGAAGGCTTCCTCATCGCCGGCGAGGTCAATCGCCGCGTCAAGGATTTTGCCGTCCTCGGCTACCTCGGTGAAGGTGAGCAGCGAGCCCATATTCTGCGGCTTCTTCGCTTTGACACCCACGATGGTGACGGAAGCGCCGCTTGCCTCGTGCGCTTCAAAGAGCTTGGTGAAATCGAGGTTCATCACATTGTAGCAGTCCGCCATCAAAACGTATTCCTGATTGCTCTGGTCTAAGAAGCCCATATTGCCGTAAATCGCGTCAATACGGTTGCCCCACATCGTGGTGGAGGTGAGGGAATAAGGCGGCAGCAGATACAGACCGTCGGTCTTGCGGGATAAATCCCACAAGACCGACGGTCTGTA